>JADFLK010000408.1 GCA_022564455.1 Bacteroidota bacterium | reverse complement strand
GCTGCTCAAAAACCGAGGCGACCTCCTCAGCAATTGGATCGTAAACAGAAAGTGTAACTCCGTATATCGTGCCCAAGTCGTCATCATACACTACAACCTGCCGATGGCCGTACAGGGCCGGTGCAAAGGCAAGGCCACCTTGCCTTCGGACGACCCCAGGCTGAGGATTGTGCTGAACGATCGCACTCTGCGGCGTGTGAGTACGGATCCAGGCATACGCCTGGCGAAGAGCTTTGGTGCGTACTCCAAGCTCGTGATCGTCACCGTACATCCCGGGCATGGAGATTAGTCCTGCATCTGCTGCAGGAGTAACGAAGCGCATTACGAACGTGTTGGATAGATGAGATGCTACACCTACCACCAGCAGAATTGTCAATACCGGCCGCATCCAGGGTTTTGGCAGTCTGATCGTACTTAGGCGAAGCGCACCGAACAAATCAGCTGCCCAGAGGAGGAGGACGAACTGCGCAAGCATCGGCACGCGAAAGCCAAGATCGTTGTTGCGCACGGCTGCCATCGCGAAGGCCGGGAAAAGCAGCCCGACCGCAAGGATAACTCGCAACAGCCGTTCGTCCTGTGTTAGTGGCTGGGCTTCACGTTTCCTCAACCGCCAGAAAAGGATACCCGCAAGGGCAAAGAATCCGTATTCGAGCGCGTAGCTGAGAGGCAAAAAGGGGAGGTGAACGAATGCCTCCCACCCAGCCCTCCCGAAGCCAAAGAAATGTTCCATCGGCCCAAATGGCCGTATGCCAAGGCTTACGGGGAAACCATCAACCGTACCGGCCGAACGCAGATAGAGGATGAACGGAAGCGCGAACAATCCCGCCAAAACCCCTGCTGTGAGCCAACCACGAACTTCCTCCCAACGCCGCCCCCCAATGCAGACCCCTACCCAGACAACGCCAACCAGCACCATCGCCATGCCCACCCAAATCGAGCAAAGAATGGATGAGGCAAATGCGGCTCCGGCGAGTACTATCGCCCAACCCCGACTGTGCTTCCCAGTGGCCGCCACGCTCCACCGCGTCAACCGCAATCCGGCCAGGCCTGCAATGAGCCCAGCAACATGGTGGGGAACCGTCAATACCGACGTTATCCACATGAGAACAGGCTCGTTCCACCACTCTATATCAGTGAAGATAACCGGTCGTCCGGCCATCTTCAGGACTGCTGCGCCCCCGAGAAACACCAGGATGTCCAACCCGCCAACAATGAGCAAAAGAACCGCAACACGTTGCCGCCAGGCGGGGCGGAGCGCAGAAGAATCCGCAACGAGTGGGTTAGGTAACGTGGCCACGTAGGAGACTACCGTTCCTACCAGCGCTAGAGCGCAAAAGGCTGTTCCTGCAAATACGGCCCCGCGAGGCCCTACAGCTACCCCGCCCAGTATGTCTAGAAAGCCCGTCACCAACATCCAGCCATAGTAATAGAAGAGCGGGATGCCTTCGCCCGGAAAAAACATAGGATTCAGCGGAGGGACGCCGTGAACGCTGACTTCGTGCGAGAGAGCGATTGTCCTCAAAAAGTCGCGGGCGGCAGTGCTGAAATAAAGCCGATCGCCCCAGCCAATGTCTATTTGGATTACTACAAACAGAACGGCAATGCCGAGCCCGACAAGCACCGGCCGGAGGAGGGGCCTGGCAGACGGCCGGTCTCGCAGAAGCAACCCTGCGGCCACTACCCAGCCTGCCCCGTACACCACCCATACCGCCCACCACCCGAGGTGGAGGAGCATGTACAACACGATTGGCCCAATGGCTACCGATAACATCAGCGAGATCGCCACCTGCACCAATGCAGGCTGATGGCGAAAATCCAGAACCCCGCTAACCCGCCCGACGGCATAGCCGGGCAGAACAAATACGAGTGGACAGAGCAAGAGCCCCAACGCTGACTCGGCAAGGTCAATGAGCATCTTGTACGGATGAGAAGCGAAGTATGCAGCGCGGAAACAAAGCGTGTGAGAATAGACACGCGCACTTCATGCGGACGCAGGAGAATACATGGATTCCTGGCAACGATGCACCACGACCGGACTCCAGCAATAGAGGGCTGGTATCTTCCGCCCATTCCGGGGCCGCGCAAGTCTTTTTCGCGCAAGTCTTTTTTGCGTAAACCTTTTCTTGTATGGTATTGTCCCGGCGAACATCTCGTACGGGATAAACTTGTGCACCCACTTAATGACTGACTCCGGCCCTTCGAACCAGCCCGCTGCAACCGACCCCCACCGAGTCCTTGTCACTGGGGGCGCAGGCTTCCTCGGCTCGCACCTGTGTACTCGGCTCGTCGAAGCGGGAGCAGCGGTCACCTGGATCGACAACTTCATTACCGGGCGCGCCGCCAACCTCGAGCACCTCGTGGGTGAGCCGGGTTTCACCCTGATCAACTACGACATCACCGACTACATCCACGTCTCTGGCTCGGTAGATCACGTCATCAACCTTGCATCACCGGCATCGCCGATCGACTATCTCAAGTGGCCGATCCATACCTTGAAGGTGGGGGCGTTCGGCACG
>JADFLK010000050.1 GCA_022564455.1 Bacteroidota bacterium | reverse complement strand
GGGGCAACGCACTCAGAACATCAAAACTAGGCCGATTTCAGTAGGTGAGTCAACCAAAGGGTGTGGAGCCGGAGCGAAAAACGACCCGCCTTCCGCATTGTGCAACCATCTCCTTATGTCGTACACTTATCGATTCAACCGACCCACTGCCCCTATGCGCCGCCTTCCCCTCCTGCTTGCGAGCCTCTTTCTGCTGGGCCCTTTCGCAAGTGCACAAAACCTGGAACTCGTCGATACGCTCCAGTTCCCCACTACGCTTGTCGGTGAAGACAACCAAACCGGCGGCTCGGACGTGTGGGGGTACACCGCCCCGGACGGCACGGAATACGCGCTGATGGGCGTGCTTGATGGCTTCGCCGTCATTCAGATTCCGTCGATGGAAGTCGTGGCGCACATTGCCGGTCCCGAAGAAGACGACACGTGGTACCACCGCGACGTCGTCGTTCATGGACACTACGCATATACCGTTTCCGAGAACCTGGGTACGAACGAAGGCTTGCAGATTATTGACCTGAGCGGTCTGCCGGAATCGGTCGAGTTAGTCGCTGTCCACACGGAAGGCATTGTGTCCTCCCATAACCTCGACGTGGATAGGGAGACGGGTTACCTGTACGTGCTCAACTCTGCGAACAACGGAATCGTGATTGTGGATGTCTCCGATCCGGAGAATCCACACAACGTCGGTACGATCGAGTTGCCGGACGTCCACGATATCCACGCCCGAGGCGACGTTTTGTATGTGGCAGAAGGGCGGAATCCCACGTTTTCAGTCTGGGATGTCTCCGATAAATCTAATCCTGAGATGCTTGTTCGCGTCCCGATCCCCGACGGCGGCTACGTCCACAATATCTGGCCCTCGGACGATGACAACTATCTCATCACTACCGAAGAGACGACCGACAAGACGGTAAAGGTGTGGGACATTTCCGATCCCGAAAACATCGAGCTGGTGGGCGAATGGCTCGGCGAGAACCGACTTGCGCACAATGTGCATATTCAGGGACGCTACGCGTTTTTTGCGCACTACACCGGCGGCATCATTGTGGTGGACATCTCTGATCCGGCCCATCCGGTCCAGGTTGCCCAATACGACACGACGCCCGACGATGACGAACCAGGTTTCCGCGGAACCTGGGGCGCGACCGTTCCCTCTCCCGGCGGTTACGTTTACGGCAGCGACATCAGCGGCCAACTTACGGTGCTGAAGTTCAATGCGGATGATACCTGAGGCAGGACTCAGGCTTCGTCGCTTTCCGCACTACCGTCCGTATAGGCAGTTCCTCTAGTTGCTCCTCATCCACAACATCAGGTGTATTCGACATCGGTATGATGGCGGATTGCGTTTTGGGGAAGGCGATGACCGCGCGGAGCCTGGTTCTTTGAACGCGGGCATAGCGCTCGTAGGTTCTTTAATTCCTATGGGGGGTCCACCATGCTACGTGCATGCGTCGTTCTTTTGGCGATGCTAGTTATCCCGGTTGCCCACGCCCAGACGCTCAATCTGGTCGGTACCGTTTCGTTTGAAGTCGGCCCACCGGCCGATGTCGGCGGGGCCGACGTGTGGGACTATATCGCCCCGGATGGTACAGAATACGTGCTAGTGGGCGTTTACGAAGGCATGGCTGTCGTACGGCTTCCCGATCTCACCGTCGTGGCGATGGTGCCTGGGCCACAGGACGGTGATTCTTTCTACCACCGCGACATCAAGACCGTGGGTACCACGGCCTATGTTGTCTCAGGGTGCACGGGTACGAACGAGGGACTACAGATTATTGACCTGAGCGGACTGCCAGGCTCCGTTGAACTAGTCAATACGTACGCGCCTGCAGGGCTCGTCACTTCGCACAATCTCGCGGCAGACCCGGCAACCGGCCTCCTTTACCTGGTCGGTCCGGGCATAAATGATGTTCGCATCGTGGACGTCTCCGACCCACTCGCACCGTTCGAGGTGGAGTTCATCACCATCCCGAACGCACACGACGTGGCCGTACAGGATGGTCGTCTTTTTGTCGCTGAGAGTTTCAGTGAGTCCTTCTCTATCTGGGACGTGGTCGATCCGACTCAGCCAGGCCTTCTGAGCCGTGTTAGCGTGCCTGGTAGCGGATATACGCATAACGCCGTACCCTTCGAGGACGGCTCCCACCTCGTAACGAGCTTTGAGGCTGTGGACCAGCCGGTGCATCTTTGGGACATCACCGATCCGACCGATCCGACGCTGGTGAGTACTTATGTCGGGCCGGGTCCACTGACGCACAACGTCCGGGTACAAGGGGATTACCTTTTCATTTCACACTGGACCGCAGGCATGGTGGTCGTAGATGTGTCCGACCCGTCAGCCCCCACCACGCTTGTCGGCTACGACACATTCCCGGCCAACAACGCGGCGGAATTCCAGGGCAGCCGGGGCATCACCACAGCCTCGCCGAATGGTTACGTCGCCGGTATTGACCTGGACGGAACCCTAACAGTTCTCCTTTTTGATCCGGTGGCCATAGTCAATGAACCGGAATTGTCTCCGCGACATCGGATGCTTGGTGGTGTCTATCCCAACCCGTTCACCGAAACGGCAAACATTCGGTACTCGTTGAGTGAGGGAGTCAGTGTTCGGCTTTCTGTTTGCGATCTCCTCGGCAGAGAAGTAGCCCTGCTCTATGATGGAGAGCAGGCCGCAGGTTTGCACGCGGCTGTCTTTGATGCGTCTGGATTGCCGGATGGCGTGTATGTGGTCATCCTCGAGGCTGGGGCGCAGAAGGAGACGCAACGGATGAGCCTTGTGCGCTAATAAGCGGCTTCTTTTTCCGGCACAACCGCCCGGATATGCAGATCCCGTGGCTGCACCTCATCCACCACGTCCAGCGTGTCGGACATCGGCTCGGTGGCCGACTGCGTCTTCGGAAAAGCGATGACGTCGCGGAGGGAGGCGGCAGTCGGATGTTGTCGTCCAGCACGCCTCACTTGGCTCGTTTCTAGGCCGACTGGAACCGCTTCACACGTAGGGTTGCATTCTTGTGGCGTGTTTGTGCGAGATCGAAGGCATTCTGCAGGCGAAGCCACATTTCAGGTGTACTGCCAAACGCCATCGATAGCCGCAGTGCCATATCTGGAGATACGCCGCTTTTTCGATTGATTAGGCGGGAAAGTGTCGAGCGACTTACACCAAGCCCACTGGCGGCTTCATTGACGCTAAGACCGAGCGGCTTGATGCAGTCCTCAAGGAGGTAATCGCCTGGGTGTGGCGGATTGTTTTTCGGCATGTGTGGTGCTCCTTCAGTGATAGTCAATCAAATCGACGTCGGTGGTGTTGTTGCCGTCAAAGCGGAAGACGATCCGCCAGTTCCCGGAAACGTCAACAGCATAGAATCCTCTGTATTCGCCTTTGAGAGGGTGGAGCCGCCAGCCTGGGAAATCCATATCGGCATGAGTCTGGGCTAGATCAAGAGCGTTCATAATGCGGTCGATACGTCGTTGCCAGTCCGGATTTATTTTGCGTGTGTCACCTTTGTCCCAGAATGTCCGGAGGCCTTTGTGCTTGATTTTCAGAATCACAAACGGGCTCCCCACACAGGTTGTACCGACGTCAATGTAGCATGTTGCGCAACGTGCGCCAACATGCATGTTCCGGTTATTTGGGTGGCCGAACCCGCTTCACCCGTCTTACGGAAGGACGAGTGCTACGTTTTGTTTTCCTCCGGCACCACCGTCCGTGTATGCAGATCGTCAAGCTGCTCCCCATCTACAACGTCCGGCGCATTCGACATCGGTTTGATGGCGGACTGTGTTTTAGGGAAGGCAATTACGTTGCGGAGGGATGATGCTCCGGTGAGGAGCATCACAAGCCGGTCGAGGCCGAGCGCGATGCCGCTGTGAGGGGGCGAAGCAGAAGGCGCTCAGGAGGAAGCCGGAACGCTTTTCCGGATCTTTCTCTCCATTGTTGAGGTGGCACATTTGGCTCAACACGTTGCGTTGGTGGATGCGGATGGAGCCGCCAGCCCCACATCCGGCCTGCTACCAGTCGGCATCCGAGTAGAATAGCGGTGCGACATCCCGGGTCCCTTCGCGAATGCGAGCGATTTCTTCCTCCGACAGCCGCTTCTTCCAGCTCTTGATGTTCGCCATGCTGTCCCGCTGGAGAACATGCGGCCTCTGGTCATCCACAGCGACCGTGCCCTTTGAAGAGGAAGCGATAATCGTTTGCTCAATCTCCGTCGTGTAGTCAAGACCTACATACGCCATATAATTCGCGAAACCGCCCGACGGGGTCTGCAGAGATGTCTTCGTGACGTATCACCGACCATTCAGGATGTGCCTTTCGGTATCGATCAATTGAATAGTAGAACATCCGCCAGAGGAGGATTGCCTGCCCGATCAGATCGGGTGGTTGCGCTACCGCATCCTGTAGTTCCTCCTCAAACGGTCCGAGATGATCGCGCATCAGCAGGGGTTGGTCGAGGAAATCGCGGAAGTCGGCAAGCCAGTTCATACGTTTCAGGCTTCCGGCGAACGCCGCGGGGTGCCGCACCATGATCACGACATGTGCATCAAAACGGTGCGCGAGCCACTCCGCTGTAAAAAGCGTGGTGGCGTCCTTTATGAGTGCTCGCCGGGCGCTCTTTCCGGCCTTCCGAACCACCCAGGCATCTCGAATAACTTTTGCAACATCTTTGGGTGTCCGGATGGCCTTGAGTGCCGACGAATACTGAAAGTCGAACCGGAGCATGCGCCGAAATGCATCTACGTAAGTGCCTTCGTTCTCTGTGCTGATGCACGTGAAATGGCGAGAGAAATGGGCGGTACAGACGCCTGCTCGCTGAATCGCTGGGTTTGTGGGATCATGGATGATTCCCACACCTCTTGCCTCGGCCAGGATTGTACCCACCCATGTCGTGCCGGACCTATGAGCTCCGGTTACGAGGATGGGTTTGGAGTAAGGCAGATCGGTCGTCATGTCAGTTACTAGGCTTCGTCGCCTTCCGGCAGCACCGTCCGTATATGCAGTTCCTCTAGTTGCACCTCATCCACTACATCCGGCGTATTCGACATCGGCTCGGTGGCGGACTGCGTTTTGGGGAAAGCAATCACGTCGCGGAGGGATGATGCTCCGGTGAGGAGCATCACAAGCCGGTCGAGGCCGAGCGCGATGCCGCCGTGTGGGGGTGCGCCGTAGCGGAAGGCATTGAGGAGGAAGCCGAAGCGCTCTTCCGCCTCCTCTTCGTCGATACCGAGGTGACGGAACATCTGGCTCTGCACGTCCCGCTGATGGATACGGATGGAGCCGCCGCCGATCTCCGCGCCGTTCAGAACGAGATCGTAGGCGCGTGCGCGGGCCGAGCTTGGATCGCTTTCGAGTAGGGGTATGTCCTCCGGCTCGGGCGAGGTGAACGGGTGGTGCATCGCGTAGAAGCGGCCGTCCTCCTCATCGTACTCGAACAGCGGGAAATTGGTTACCCAGAGGAACTCCCATGGGCCGTCGGCACCCCCGGATATCAAACCGGTTTCGCTGGCCATGTGGAGGCGGAGCGTGCCCATCTGCTCGAACACCTTCGGCTGTGGGCCGGCAAGCATCAGCACGAGATCACCCGCCTGTGCCCCGATGGTGTCGATCACCTTCTGTACGTACGGGCGCGGCAGCACTTCTTCCTTGACGGAAGCCGTGAAGTCCGAGCCATCCGACGGCAACTTGATGTAGAAAAGTCCCGGTGCGCCGATGCGCTTCTGGACGATCTGTTTCGTGAGTTTGTCGAGTTTGCCGCGCCCAAGATCGCCCTGGCCCTCTACGCATATGGCCACGACGGCGCCGCCGCTCTCGAAGGTGGAATCGAAGACGCGGAAGCCCGAACCATGCAGCGCCTCCGAGACATCCACCAGTTCCAGCCCGAAGCGCAGGTCTGGCTTATCCGACCCGAAGCGGCGGATCGCCTCTGCATACGGCATCCGCGGAAATGGCGTCGAGATCTCGATGCCACGTGTGTCCTTCCAGATCGACGCCATCAGCCCTTCCACCATTTCGTAAACCATCTCCTCGGTGGCAAAGGTCATCTCCACGTCGATCTGCGTGAACTCCGGCTGGCGGTCGGCGCGGAGGTCTTCGTCGCGGAAGCACTTTACGATCTGGAAGTAGCGGTCCAGCCCCGCGATCATCAGAAGCTGCTTGTACGTCTGCGGGCTCTGCGGCAGCGCGTAAAACTTGCCCGGATGTACACGCGAGGGCACCAGGTAATCCCGCGCGCCCTCCGGCGTCGATTTCATGAGGATGGGCGTCTCCACCTCTACAAAATCCTGCGTGTCCATGTACCGCCGCGTAGCCTGGTACAGCCTGTGGCGCAGGAGGATGTTTTGCTGGAGGGCCGGTCTGCGCAGGTCGAGGTAGCGGTACTTGAGGCGCAGATCCTCGCCGGCGTGCTTTTGGCGCTCCTCGTGGGCGCTCACCATGAACGGCAGCGGCTCGGCCGTGTTGAGCACCTCGATGTCGGCGACGAACACTTCGATCAGGCCCGTCGGCAATGTGTGGTTCTTGTTCTCGCGCTCGCGCACCGTGCCGGTAATCGAGACTACGTCCTCGCCCCGCAGTTTCTCGGCGATGGCGTAGGCCTCCGCACTGACCTCCTCCGCAAAAACAATCTGCGTGAGCCCGTACCGGTCGCGGAGGTCGACGAAAACGAGGCCGCCCAGGTTTCGCTGCGTATCCACCCAGCCTTTCAGCACCACATCGGCGCTAACGTGATCCATTCGCAACTCCCCACACGTGTGCGTGCGCGGGCCGTGTTGTTGGGCCGTGGTGATGGATAGGCGGGCCGTGGATTCGGACATTCTGTGCGTATTTGGATGTAGTCAATGAAATTAGAGGAGGTTGGGAATGCGAGTGTGGGAGAATGGGAGAAACGGCGGGGCACAGGGTGAACCGCGTGGGCGAACGAGTCGGGCGGGGATGAAGGGAAGCAAGGGTAGGTGAAAAGAGGAAAAGGTGAAGGGTAAAAGAGGAGGCGTCGCCCGAAACCCGATATCCGAAATTCCATATCCGATATCCTGCTATCTGTCCTCGGCCTTCTGTCTTCAGTCCTCCACTCAAACCATCACTAGCTTCCCCAACCATAAACACCCACTCCCCAATTCCTCCGCCCGCCCATACACAGGCTGTTTTAACTGGCGACCGCCGTGCCGTCGCGCGAGCAATCACGGTTGTAGAGAACGGTGGCGAAGAGGCCGCAGAACTTGTCGACGCCCTCTACCCACACACTGGCTCGGCGTGGCGGATTGGAATCACCGGTCCGCCGGGAGCCGGGAAATCAACCCTCACGGATCGGCTGATTGCACATTTCAGGGGGAAAGGCAAGACGGTCGGCATCGTGGCCGTGGATCCTTCAAGCCCGTTCACGGGCGGAGCGTTGCTCGGAGATCGTGTGCGGATGGACGACCGGACATCGGATGGCGGCGTATTCATCCGGTCTTTGGCGGCGCGCGGAGCCCTGGGCGGGCTTTCGGAGGCCGCGGAGGCCGCCTGCGACGTTCTCGACGTAGCGGGCTTCGACATTATTCTGATCGAAACGGTGGGTGTGGGGCAGGGCGAGTTGGATGTCGCCGAAACCGCCGATACCGTCCTCGTGGTCCTGGTTCCCGAATCAGGCGATGCCGTGCAAGCCATGAAAGCAGGACTCATGGAGATCGCTCACGTATTCGCCGTCAACAAATCGGACCATCCGGAAGCGGGTTTGATGGTCCAGGCGTTGCGCCAGATGCTGCATCTCAGAGCCGTTGCAAAGGATGGTTGGGAGGTGCCTGTCGTGAAGACTTCTGCTCTGAACGGCGAGGGGCTTAATGAGCTTGTGGATGTTCTCCTCAAACATCGAGCACGCCTTGAATCAGATTGGGCGGTATCCCGCGAAGCGCGCCTCCGTCGGCGAGTCCGACGGCTCGTGGAGGCAGGTTGGCGTGATCTGTTCTGGACATCCGCCCGAACTGACGACCTCGACTCCGCGCTGGAATCATTACAACCGGCCAACCAGGGCCCACACAAGATTGCGGCCAGGCTACTTGAGGCAGAGTGACGGTGTTACGTTTTTAGCACACAGATCGGCTAACCTCGTAGGGCCTGTTAGCACTCGATCGCAGTGGGCCGCTCCGGGCCATTCTGGTCCGTTTCGTTGTTGCACTCGTCGTCCGGGACTCCTGCCCCGATCTCCTCGTGCGCCTAGAAACGGCCTCAGACTGTCCTCGAACCGACCTCACGCGCTAACTGCTAACAGACCCTGACGTACGCCTCTGCTCAGCCGTGCGTCTGATGTTTTCTCCCTTATCTTCGCCCAACTTCGGCTTGTAGGCTACGGTTTCGTAATCCACTCGCAGCCGGGTCATCACCCCTTAAACCACCACATCAACGTTTATGGAAACCGATTCCGGACAGGCCGCGGGCGCAGCAGCGCCTGGTGGAGGCCAGCAATGGTTCGGCCATCCCCGTGGCCTCTCGACGCTCTTCTTCACCGAGATGTGGGAGCGTTTTTCCTATTACGGCATGCGGGCACTGCTTGTGCTGTTCATGACGGCACCGCTGGTCGGTGACAATGCGGGCTTCGGGTTTGCGGACGGCAAGGCCACGGCTATCTACGGTCTCTACACCTTCTTTGTGTACGTGCTTTCGTTGCCCGGCGGTTGGGTGGCCGATAACATCTGGGGTCAGAAAAAAGCCATCTTCGTCGGCGGCTGCATCATAGCGCTGGGCCACTTTACGATAGCTTCCCCGCTTGTGGGCCTTCCCCTACAGCCGACGTTCTTCCTCGGGCTCTTTTTCATCGTTATCGGAACGGGCTTGCTCAAGCCAAACGTCAGTTCGGTGGTTGGAGCGTTGTACCCGGAAGGCGGAGCGCGAAGAGACGCCGGGTTCTCCATATTCTACATGGGCATTAACATCGGCGCCATTCTCGGCCCGACGCTGTGCAGCCTCCTTGGCGAAAAGGTTGACTGGCATCTTGGGTTCTCGCTCGCGGGATTCGGTATGGTGCTGGGCCTCATCCAGTACAAGCTCGGTGAGCGCCACCTCGCGAATGCCGGGGATCTGAACACGGGCGAAACTGCGGATGTGGTGGCGGCCCGTGAGAAAAAGTTCTATATGATTTCGGCGGCGTTCATTGCCGCGACCGCGCTGTTTTCTTACCTGATGTATTCGGGGGCCGTTGGCTTTACGCTCCAGCAGATTGCCGGGTCACTGGGTGTGCTTGTAGTCATCATCACCCTCGGTTTCTTCGGTTACATCATTTTCCTGGGAGGCCATACCGAGTTAGAAAAGAAGCGTCTTTGGGTGATCCTATGGCTCTTTTTGCTCGCTGCACTGTTCTGGTCGGGATTTGAGCAAGCCGGCTCCTCGCTCACCCTGTTTGCCGAGCGGCTCACGAATCGTGTTGTCTTCGGCTGGGAGGTGCCCACGGGTTGGCTTCAGAACATCAATCCCATATTCATCGTCATCCTGGCGCCCGTCTTCGGTTCCATGTGGATTCGGCTGGCCAGGATGAAGAGGAATCCGAGCATACCGGTAAAGTTCGGGCTCGGGCTGCTGGGGCTTTCGGCCGGCTTCTTCGTGCTTTCCTGGGGCTCGGCCAATGCCACTGCGGAGAATCCGCTCTCGCCGTCATGGCTCATTGTCACCTATTTCCTCCACACAGTCGGCGAGCTCTGCCTCAGCCCGGTGGGCCTCTCCTCGATGACGAAGCTGGCCCCGCCAAGTCGTGTCGGCCAGATGATGGGGATCTGGTTCGTCGCCGCGGCGCTCGGCAACCTGTTTGCCGGCCTGATCGCCGGACAGATCGAACATCTGGCGCCGAGTGCTCTCTTCCAAACGGTTG
>JADFLK010000407.1 GCA_022564455.1 Bacteroidota bacterium | reverse complement strand
GCGATGAATGGAATCCATCTGATAGATCAGCGGCGGTTGACACGACGGCGCGTGCCAGGTGACCAGTTCCGGTTCCCAATTCGATCACCCAGAACGGGGAAGGACGGCCTAACAATCGCCACATTTGCTCAAATTGGACTGCTAGGAGTGCGCCAAACGCGGGGTGAACAGCAGGTCCGGTGTAATAATCGCCCTCTGCCCCAAAATGGGAATCATCCGTGTAGTAGCCACCGTCAGGGTGATAAAGGGCGATATCCATAAATTCTGCGAAAGTAATCTTGCTCTCTTGCAGAATTCGCTCGCGTATGGCTGATTCGGGTCCCACTCGGAGCTCCCATCGCGCTTCCTGACTTGAATCGCTCGCTGAATCGGTTGATGTCCGACGATTTCAGAGGGTAGCAATCAAGGTTTTATTATCGCCCAATTGCCACAAAAAAGTAGGGGCATCTCGATTAAGATGCCCCGATTGGTCAATACAAAAGTTGCGGCTCATGGCCACACTTCTCACTTGCTTTGTTGCTTTTGCCGCTTGTTTTGTTGATTTTCTCGGTCCCAGCCAGAGCCTGGCATTGAGTTTCTGAATTCACCTTTTTCGCCGCAAATCTTGCACACCCCTTCGCTGGTCGGACCGTTGGGTCTGCCTATGATCCAATGGTGTGTGCACTCCGAAACCGCTTCCGTTTCCGTTTCCTGTTGATCTACCAAAGTCCGTCCCTTCTATGAACTAAAACGAATACAGTTGTGCCCGGCACGATGAGGACTACCCACGTTCCTCGATGGGTATCCACTTCTCGTCCATCGGGCCAGTATATTGCAATCGGGGCCTCAAAAGAATATTGTTTTCGAACTGCTCAACGACCTGAACTGTCCATCCTGGAACTCGGCCCATCGCAAATATCGATATAAACAAATCGTCTGGGATTCCTAGGAGGTAGTAGATCGCCCCAGAGAAGAAGTCAACATTCTGGCATATTCCTCTGCGCGCGTAAGGCTGCATGACCTCGATAACTTCCTGGAGAATGGAGTACCACTTAGGTTCGCCTTTGCGCTCGCCAAGCACCTTGAGATCGTCCTGGAGATGGAGCGACCTTGGGTCAACGGCCTTGTACACTCTGTGGCCAAAACCCATCACCCTGCCGCCCTGATCTAGCTGATCCCGCACGTATTTTTCGGCGTTCTCTTCTGTTCCGATTTCTAGGGCCATTTTCATTACTTCTTCGGCTGCTCCGCCGTGAGAGGGCCCCTTCAACACGGCAATTCCCGTAGTAATTGCGCAATGCAGGTCGGCCAACGTAGATGCTGCGACCCTCGCGCCGAACGCCGAGGCGTTAACACCGTGCTCGGCGTGCAGCACGAGCGCTGCATCCATGATCTCCTCTGCGGCCGGCCCGGGCTCCTCGCCATTGAGCATGTAGAGGAAGTCGAACGCGGTGGCGCCTTCCTGCTTGGGCGCGACGGGGTCGAGGCCCTTGCGTATGCGGTCGAACGCGGCGACGAGCGTGGGCAGCTTGGCCGTAAGGCGGATGGCCTTGCGGAGGTTTGCCTCGGGGCTGTCGTCTTCCGCCTCTTCGTCGTAGAGGCCGAGCATCGAGATCACCGTGCGCAGCGCCGACATCGGCACCGCGTCCTTCGGCGTATGGTGGCGCAGATGATCGATGATGTCCGGATGGACCGGGCGCTCCTCACGGAGCCGGCGGTTCAGCTCGTCGAGTTGGCTCTGATTCGGCAACTCGCCATTCCACAGGAGGTATGCTACTTCCTCAAAGGACACATTCTTTGCGAGGTCGCTGATTTCGTAGCCACGGTAGAGCAGTACGCCCTTCTGCCCGTCAATAAAAGAGAGTTCAGTTTCGAGCGCCAGGACGCCTTCGAGGCCTTTCACTAACTTCGGGGCCGTGCCGTTGGCCGTTTGCGAAGAAGCAGGAGTTGACATATGGATGAATGAAGTTGGATGCTGCGCGGAGGTCGCGCGATGAGAGCCTTTGAGTATAGCAATCCAACTCAGCCCCGACGGATGGGTTCAGGCGGAGTTCGTGCGAAACTTGCGAAGGATATGAAGGATATGGGGAGTCCTGCGGAGGAAGCTATCCGGCGGCTTCGGCCATTGCGGCTGAGAGTGCATTTTCGTAGCTTCTAATGGGTATTCTCCGCCCTCTCTAACCTCTGTCTGCCCGCATACGCCGGGCTTGTTCGCTGCCGGGCCAATCCGGCTCACAGCGCCGATTTTGCGCTTAGACGCGCCTTTTTGCACCGCAACCTGTTTCTGGCGATGGCTTTTCGCCTCCAGGCCGGGCACGCATCATCAACGATGCAACTCGTTTCGTATCTGTTTCAAGCGCTTGCCGGCCGGCTAACCCCGCTTCCGGCGTTACTGCCGGTGGTTGCCACGCCTGCGCAAGCGCGCTTCGCTGCGCTCGCCGCCTCCGCTTCTTGCAAAGCGGGGCGCGGCGCTCTGGTTTTAGGCCGCGTGACTGTTCTTCGCGCCACCGGAGTACACGCGCAATCGCGTATTACCATCCCCCATGAAGAA
>JADFLK010000406.1 GCA_022564455.1 Bacteroidota bacterium | reverse complement strand
GAGAGCACTTCGGAAGGAAGGGTGACGTTCTTGTCGTCGGTGCCATCCTGCTCGGGAATTGATCCGTTCGAAGTAGCACGTTCACCCTTTGCCTTGTCACTCGCGGTGCTCTTATCGGTAGTCGTTTTCGACGCTTTCGGCAGTTTCAGCTCCACATAATTCACATCGGGCGGGGCGATACAAAAAGCCAGCTCGATGTGCCCGAACCCAAGGGTCTTGCACTCCTGAAGGATGTCCTTTAATTGCGATGCAAAAGGATGTGCGTGCCCGGATTGCGGGGCTATCTTTTTTCCTTTTGACTCCGATTTATCGGCGCCCAGGTCGGAGAACTCTGAAGGCAGAAAATCCGGGCTCCCGGCAACGCCGTCTCCCACCTGTAGGGTGTAGTCGGAATCTTCGGATGCTTTGAGGCCGGGTAGGGCGGTAACCAGGGCCGTTGCACTGGCAAGCCGGCCGGCCATCGCTCGAGGCCTGGCAAAGCGCTGCACCACGACGATGCGGTCGTTCACGCGTCGGAGCAGAGCCGCGTCAATGGTCTCGGCAGAAACGTTGATGCCAAGCACACCGCGGAGTGATGGAGTGGAAGAGCTTTGCCGCTTCCTGGAGTTTCTTTTTTGCTTCTTCATCGTGTACGATAGTCGAGATTTGAAACGTCGAGTGGCGCCTGGCGAGTGAACTGATTAGCGGAGCAGCGATAGGAATCGGCGCTTGTTGTTGGCGTAGTCGAGGGCGACTTCGGTGGTGATGTCGCCGATCTCAACGAGGCGTGCGAGATCCTGCTCGAGCGTGATCATTCCCTGATCACTGCCTTGCCAGATCATCTGATAGATTTCGTTGGTATTTCCGTTCTTGATGGCAGCGCTGGACGATGGCATCATCCAGAGCACCTCCTTGGCCAGCACGCGGCCTCCGCCCACGGCCGGAAGTAGCTTTTGGGACACGATACAGCGGAGAACGTCGGCCAACCGGTACCTCACGCGGGATTGCTCAATGGGTGGATACTCTGCAACGATTCTGTTGATCGACTCAATGGCCGAGCCGGTGTGGAGTGTGGAAAACACCTTGTGCCCGGTGTCGGCCGTTTCCATGGCTGTAGATATGGTATCGGCGTCGCGCATTTCTCCAACAACCACGATATCCGGATCTTGCCGGAGGCCTTGTACCATCCCGTCGACGAAGGAGCTCACGTCCGTTCCTACCTCGCGATGCCTGATGATGCACTTTTTCGATGTGTGGATGTACTCCAGCGGCTGAGCCACGATGAGAATGTGGCCCTCCAGGTCCATATTGTTGGCGTCGATGATGGCATCCAGCGATGTGCTCTTGCCCGATCCCGTAACACCCGTAAACAGTGTTAGCCCATCTCGGACATGCCGGAACATGAATCCTTGCTCGATGATGGGGTGAAACCCAAGTGAGCGAAGGCCGCGTGGCTTCCACGCAAGCATGCGCTTGCAAAGCGCCAGGCCCAGGTTGTCGAAATAAACCGTAGTACGGAACCGCCGATCAGGTTCACCCTCAACGTGCTCGTACAGCGTGTAGCCGAAGTCGATGGCAAACCGATCCAGGAGCTGTTCCTGCTGCTTCAGGGTCAGCAGGCTCAGGATGATGAGCGCCGTCTCGTCGGCACTGAAGCGGCCCATCTCATCGTGCGGCCGCTTGAACCCGTCCACGCGGTACCAGGCCCGTTCGTTGGTCGCCGGCCCACCCAGGTCAAGGTCCGAGGCGTTGACCTTGATCATTCTGTGGACGAGCTTCTCGTATACCGATCGCGCAGCCTTCCGGTCGTCGAGCGGCAACTTGTTCAACTGTTCGCAGAACCAGCGTATACGCGGTGGGCCTTCGATGTCGGGCCGCGCCTCCTCGATAATCCTTGCATAGGACGGCGGCAAGGCCGGAGCCTCGGTCGGCATTTCGGCCGTTGCAGAGCCGTTCCCCGTGGAGGGGTCGGTCCTAGTAAGGGCGTCGGATACGGGCTGTACGTTCATCATAATTACCAGTGCACGATAGGGGGACGGGTGCAGCTACGGGCGCTCGGCCCATTCCCGGTATGCGATAAGGCGGATTCCGTTGGGAACGAGCAAGTTGATGCCTGGGTCTATGATTTCCTCGCTGGCTTCCGTGTAGTAGATCTTGGCATTTCCACGCATGTCGAGCGCCTGAAACGCTGTAATCCCTCCTATTATCAGCTTGTTACCGCCGCCCACAAACTTAACCGCGCCGTAGGTATAGAGGGTGGCGGCAACGAACGCGGTTCCGGAAATAGTGATGTCTCCCGTAGCAAAAATCCCAATCATAGAGCCATTCGGCAAGTTGGCTTCAACCCACGTCTGGTTTAACAATACGTCCTGAGACAGGTCAGGAGCCGGTGCGGTTACCGGAGACAGAGTCACGTTGCCGCCCATGGTAACGGCCCCGTTCACGTAAATACGTGAGTAGCCAAGAAGGCGGACATCTCCGCTAATGTCCAGGTCTCCGTCCACATACAAAACATATGCATCCCCTTCGCCACCATGGCCCACTACGTATAAC
>JADFLK010000405.1 GCA_022564455.1 Bacteroidota bacterium | reverse complement strand
GGAGGACGGCACCTGGATTGAGTGGGCCAAGCTCACCGCCTCCGACGGCACCGCTGGCGACTTCTTCGGCCATTCGGTGTCGCTTTCGCGGGACCGCGCCCTCGTCGGGGCCGCCTATGACGGGGACCTGGGCTCTCTTAGCGGCTCGGCGTACGTGTTTGAGCAGCAGCAGGATGGTACGTGGATCGAAGTGGCCAAGCTCACCGCCTCCGACGGCGCGGAGAATCACTACTTGGGCCGTTCGGTGTCGCTCGTTGCGGGCACCCGCGCCCTCGTCGGAGCCCCCGGCGACGGCGTGATCGACTTTAACGGCTCAGTGTACGTCTATGAGCGGCAGGAGGACGGCACGTGGCTTGAGACGACCAAGCTCACCGCCTCCGACGGTACGGCGAAAGACCGATTTGGTTGGTCGGTGTCGCTTTCGGAAGATCGCGCTGTCGTGGGGGCAATCCAGGACGATGATCTGGGCGAAGCGAGCGGCTCGGCGTACGTATTCGATAACCTCAGTTCATTACCAACCGCAGTAGAAACATCTGCGGAGCTGCCCAACAGCTACCGCCTATCTGAGCCCTACCCGAACCCGCTTAACCCGCAGGCGCAGTTCTCTTTGTCAGTATCGGAATCACAACATGTACAGATCGAGGTCTTCAGCACCCTGGGCCAACGTGTCGCCGTGCTGCACGACGGGCTGCTGACGAGCCGAGGGACGCATCCCTTCACCTTCGATGCCGGTTCGTTGCCAAGCGGGGTTTACTTGCTCCGGGTAACGGGGGAGACTTTCGCAGCTACGCGCACGATGACGTTGCTGAAGTGAGCTACTTAACCCCTTCGCTCATCTCCAGCATCCGCTCGATGGGCTTCAGGGCGCGCAGCCGCAGCGACTCCTCCATCTCGATGGTCGGCTTTTCGTATTCGAGGCAGAGGTAGAGCTTCTCCAGCGTGTTGAGCTTCATGTGCGGGCAGTCGTTGCAGGCGCAGCCGTTGTCGGGTGGCGCGGGGATGAACGTCTTGCCCGGGTTGTCCTTCTGCATCTGGTGCAGGATGCCCGCTTCTGTGGCAACGATGAACTCGGTGGCCGGATTCTCTGTCGCAAAGCGTCGGATCGAGGAGGTAGACCCGATGTGATCGGCGAGGCGAAGCACCGGCTCCTCGCATTCGGGATGGGCGAGAACGGGAGCGTTCGGATGGCGCGTTTTCAAGCGGACGAGCTTCTGCTCCGAAAAGATCTCATGAACGATACACGAGCCATCCCACAGCACCATATCACGGCCTGTTTCTTTTATCAACCAACGGCCTAAGTTCTTATCCGGGGCAAAGATGATGGGCTGATCATCAGGTATCTGTTCAACCAAGTGCTTCGCGTTCGAGGACGTGCAGATGATGTCCGTCTGCGCCTTGATCGCCGCCGAGCAATTGATGTACGAGATGACGATGTGGTCCGGATACTCGGCGCGAAAGGCCGCAAATTCATCCGGCGGACACGAGTCCGCCAGCGAACAGCCGGCGTTGAGATCCGGCAGAATGACCTTCTTGCTCGGATTCAGAATCTTGGCCGTCTCCGCCATAAAGTGGACGCCCGCGAACACGATGATGTCGGCCTCCGTCTTCGCAGCTTCCCGGCTGAGGCCAAGTGAGTCCCCTACGTAGTCTGCCACATCCTGGATGTCCGCTTCCTGGTAGTAGTGCGCGAGCAGGACGGCGTTCTTCTCCTTTTTCAGCCGCTCGATCTCCGCGAACATATCCAGCGTCGGATCGACGGGCAATTGGACGAAGCCGGCATCCGCGATGGCAGCGTCATCAAGAACGGGAAGTGTGAGCGTGTCGGTCGACATGGCGGCGAGGATTGTCAGCACGGAGGATACGCCAGATCGGCGTTCAGGATTCCCCCTTAAACTCCCCCGTCACGTCGTGCAACACACCATCCTCCAGCCTCAGAATCCGATCGGCCCGTGATGCCAGCGCCGGGTTGTGCGTTACGATTACAAACGCCTGGTCGTGGAGGTCGGCTAGGCGTCGGATCTCGTCGTGGAGGACATCGGCCGTTTTGGTGTCGAGGTTGCCGGTGGGCTCGTCGGCAAGGACCAGGCCGGGGCGATTCATGAGCGCCCGGGCTACGGCCACACGCTGCTGCTCGCCGCCCGAAAGCTGGCTGGGACGGTGGTCGGCGCGGCCCTCAATTCCAAGAAGCTCCAGCAACTCCATAACTCTCGGCCTTGCCTGATCCAGGCTCTGCCCCGCGATCATCGCAGGCATCGCCACGTTCTCGAACGCCGAGAACTCCGGCAACAGGTGGTGAAACTGAAACACAAAGCCAATCGACCGGCTGCGGAACCTGGCCAGTGCTTCGTCGCTCTTGGCAAAGACATCCTCCCCCTCAAACGAAACGGTTCCGGCTGTGGGCCGATCCAGTGCACCAAGCAGGTGCAGCAGCGTGCTTTTCCCGGTCCCGCTCTCCCCCACAATGGCCACCATCTCGCCCCGATACACCTCCAGATCGAGCCCCGAGAGCACCTCCAGATCGCCGCCGGCAGTGGGGTAATGCTTG
>JADFLK010000049.1 GCA_022564455.1 Bacteroidota bacterium | reverse complement strand
AATCACGCCCATCACGTAATCACGTACCCCGCGTAATCACCGCAATCACCTCAGCCACCGTGTAGGGTTCACCGCCGTTTCGCCTTCAAAGATTGCGAAGAAGACCCCGGCGCCGCGCCGCTGGGCATGTGTCCCGGCTCGGCCGATAAGCTGCCCGGCCTGCACACGCTGGCCCTTGCTGACACTCACGGACGACAGATTCCCGTAGATGGTGGTGTAGCCACCGTGTGAGATCATCACGTACGTCCCGTACGTTGACATCGCGCCCACGCGTTCTATCACCCCCTCAAACACGACCCGGACGCCTGCTGCGGACGGTGTGGAAATGTCGATGCCCGGCGAGTCGATCCGTGTACCGTAGACAGGGTCAGTTCGGGTTCCGAAGGAGCCGGTCACCGTGCCGTCGGCAGGCCATGCAAGCCGGCCTCGGTTTTGGCGGAACGAGCCGCTTAGTGAAACAAGGCGGTCGGAGGCGGGCGGGGGAGGGGCGGAAGGCTCAATCGCGGGCGGAGGAGGTTCATCTGCCGCAGCCCGTGCAGCAGCCGATGCAGTACGAGCGGCTTCGGCGCGGCGAGCGGAAGCTTGTTGGGCCTCCCGGGCTCTCCGCGATACCGTTGCGTAACGGGCCGCTTCTTCGAGCCGGCGCTGCTCCTCAAGCCGGCGCTGTTCTTCACGCTGTTCTTCGCGGCGGCGTTCCTGGGCTACGAGTTCGGCCACGATCCCTTCCAACGCCTGCGCGTCCGTTCGGCGTTGAGCGAGTTCCATTTCGAGGTTCGCCCGGCGGCGGCGGGTTTGCCGGACAAGATCTTCCCGGTCTCGCCTTCGCTCGGCTAAGGATCCCTGTTCAAACTGGCTTGTGGTAAGGAGTTGCTGTGTTTCTATCGCCGATTGGTTTAGCTCCTGCTCCCGAACACGAAGCTCGGCGGTTTTCGTGGCAATGCGGGTGATCTGATGTCGTCGACGGTCGGCGAACTGACGCAGATACCTTGCCCGCGCAATCATCTGTGGGATGGAGCCCGCCGAAAGGATGAGGGAGAGATCGCTGGTGCTTCCGCGCATGTAAGCGTGCCGGGCGAGATCGCGGTAGGAGGCTCTCGCCTGCTCAATCTCTCCCTCCAGCCGCAGAATAGAACGCTGTAGGGCATGGGTCTCCCGGCGGAGGTTTTCCTGTTGCGCCCGGTACTGGGAGACCAATTCTTCCCGGAGCACGATCTCTGTGTCTATTCCTTCCAGCGCCGAGAGCGCATTCTGTTCCTCATTGCTAACGCTTCGAACCTGCTCTTCCACACCGGCAATCTGGCCTCTCAGCGACGACAGCCGCTGTTCCGTTGCCGCTCGGTTCTGCGCGAGAACCGGCGCGGCAAAAAGGAGCAGGAGAAATGGGATGAGCGGCCGCATGGGGGACAAATCGGCGGACAGCTAGTATCGGGCAGCAGGGGCTAAAATAAAGCAAATTGCGCCTATTGGAGAGGAATAAACTCCACGTCGCGGGGTCGAGAAAACGGAAACGTAAGAGGGTCGGGATTCACGGTAAGCTGTTGGTGCTCGATGGAAATGGTGATGCCCTCCGCCGGGCTGGAGAGTTCTACGTGCCGAGGAAGCACGACATCGTCCACAACGTCGAACGAAGAGAAAGCCCTGCTGGTGAGGAGCGTTCCGTCCGGGGCCCGCTCCTCCATCCGGACGACGCGCCACAGCGCAGGGTCCACCGTCCAGCGTTCGCTGAGATTCCCGGCAGCGTCCATCACACGTATGTAGTAGTACTGTGAATCGGCTTCCACCGTTGTGCTCTCCGTTACCGTTGGTACGATCAGTCCCAGGAGCGTTTTAGCCAGAAGTCCCGGCTCGCCGGCCCCCGGCACGTACCGATCCATCACTGCAAGCGGCCCGTAATAAAACTTGTGGTTCAGTTTGTCGTGGGCAAGGATGGAATCGGCGGTAATAAGCGCTCGCGCGACTTCGATACTGAGCGGCCCGCGCAGCTTTGCGTAGAGCGAGTCTGAAAGAGACGCCCGAATGCTGATGCCGACGCCCTGCGAAATAGTTGGGCTCTCGATGTGGAGGCGGCCCTCACTACGGAATCCACGGATGCCTGCTGCCTGCGTGGCCAGTTGATAGGCAATTTGCTCGACCGTGTGGCCAGGGAAATCGGCCGGCGCCTCAACGTCCGGCGCGTTGCGAACGAGTGGCCCGGAGCAGCCGGCGGCCGTGAGAAGGATCAGTGCTGCCAGAAGGCGAGGCATGGGTTGAAGGTTGAAGGTTGAAGGTTGGTACTGGCGCACAGGGAATGTCCCCGATTTGTCGTCGCAAGCTACGTTTTCTGTCCTCGGCTCTCAGTCCTCTGCCCTCAGTTTTCAATCATACAACCTGCGCACACGGCGATCACGCCCTACAGAATGCCATCTGGCCCCGGCCCCCCTGACTCCTGAGCTCGGCCTACAATCCCTCCAGCTTTGTCTGGAGCGCCTCGTTCTCAGAATCGAGTTCAAGGGAGCGCGCCCATGCGTCACGGGCGTCGGCAGTCCGGCCTTGAGCGTCGTACACGTCGCCGAGGTGATCGTAGAGCAGCGCAAACGCATCATCGGCGGCGATGGCTTGTTCGATGGCTTCGGCAGCTTCGGCCAACCGCCCCAGCTTGAAATACACCCAGCCGAGGGTATCAAGGAAGTACGGATTGTCTTCATTGAGCTCGTTGGCCCTCAGTGCCATGTCCAGCGCATCGTTCAGTCGCTCTTCACGCTCCGAGAGGATGTAGGCATAGTTGTTAAGGACGAGCGCGTTCTCTGCGTCGAGTGCCAGCGCTGCCTCGAAGGCCTCGTCAGCCAGGCGATCCTCACCGAGCTTGTCGTGTAACAGACCCCTCAAGGATAGTAATCTTGTCCTGTCTCTGATTTTATCTGGGTACTCGTCATTGAGGATTGCAAGTGCCTCCGCCAATTTGGCAATGCCCTTCCGCGGCCGGTCCAGGCGGGCGTAACCGTACGCCGCCACGCGATAGAGGGCTACGTTGCCTGGGAACAGGATGAGGCCCTCCTCAGCCAATTCAACGGCGCCTTCCGCGTTCTTTACGTAGAGGCGAGACGCTGCGGCCTGCTCCCAGGCTTCTTGATTTCGTGGATCTTGCTCGATCGCGCGGCCCAGGACATCGGCAGCCAGCGCAAAGTCTCTGGCGTGGAAGGCGAGGTCGCCGAGCATGAGAAGCACGTCTGTTGGGGCATCTTCGTCGTCGGCCAGCGATCCGAGGATCTGTCTGGCTTCCTCAGCAGCCTCCGGATCGTCCTTAGCTCGCTCGTAAAGGAGTGCGGCGCGCCGGAGTTGTTCTTCCGTGGAAGAGCCATCGGTGAGCCCGTTGCGCAGTGTTATGGCTCGTTCGTATTCGCCCCGGTCCTCCAACAAATCCGCAAGCATGAGCGTGCCCTCAACATTAGCCGGCTCCAGGGTCAGGTAGCGCTCGAGGATGTGAATGGCGTCGCTGGTTCGTCCTGTATCGCGGTAGGCCATCCCGAGGCGGAACTGGATCATGGGCTCGTTTCGGCTCGCATCAGCGGCGAGTTCGAGCATGCGAAGCGCTTCTTCCGTATTGCCGAGCCGGGCGTGCAGCGCCTCCATGCGGAGGCGGAGAGCAATAGTCTCACCGGCCGCACTGATTAGTTGCACGTAGGTAGCGAGCGCTTCCTCAAATTGCCCACTTTGCTCCTGAAGCAGGCCGAGCGCAGCCAGTGCCTCGGCGTCGCGTGGGCTAAGTGAAAGGAGCGCCGAGTAGGTAGAAATCGCCGCATCCGGTTGGTTGAGCTCGGCCTGAAGTTCCGCCAGCGTTGTGTAATACGACGGCTCGTTGCGGCCATGCTCTACGGCTTCTGCGGCGTAGAAAAGGGCTTCGGCGGGTTGGCCCAGCGCGATGTACGACTCTGCCAGGGCTGCGAGAACAGCCGGTTCGCCAGGCTGTGTGCTGAGAACGTTTGTAAACAACAGTACGGCTTGCTCGTGGTCGCCCAGATAAGCTTCAGTGAGTGCTTTAACAAACAGAGCTTGCGTCCGTGGATTGCCGGAATCCAGGTTCTCAGTAGGACCTTGCGCCCTCACCGCACTTCCAGCACCAGTGGCGGCGAAGATGCAGACAAAAAGCAGGGGGCGTAGACGGATCATGCTAAAAAGTTAACGCTTCGATTCAGAAGTCGGCAGGGAGATCTCCCGAAAGACAGTGAGCGATGTGCCATGAAAACGTATGTTAGGCCCACTTCGTACGGCATCATCCATCTCAACCTGTAATTCCGCCCGAATGGAAACCACGGAAACCACGGGAGACGGGACGCGCTCTCGTTTCAAGGCGCCCGATACGCCCCTCATCATCTTCTCGATTATCGTTCTGGCCGCCATCCTGACGTGGATTGTGCCTCCGGGAGCCTACCAGAAAGCCGAATTGGAAGTGGAGGGAGTGGGTACGCGTGAGGTAGTCGTGCCCGGCACCTTCGAGATCATCGAGCGCGAGGCAACCGGCGTGTGGCCGCGCCTGCGGCACTCGGCCGGGATGATTTTCCAGGCCCCTATTCTCGGTTTCATCGACGAGGACGCGGCCCCGATCATAGCGTTTGTGTTGTTCATCGGCGGCGCGTTCGCCGTGCTGGAGAAAACGGGTGCCGTAACAGCCGCCTTACGGAGATTGGTGCGGGCGTCGCAGCGGTCCAAAGCGATCGAGATGATGCTCATACCATTGTTCATGGTCTTGTTCTCGCTCGGCGGGGCCGTTTTCGGGATGGCGGAGGAAACCATCCCGTTCATTCTCATCTTCGTACCGCTGGCTCTCGCTCTCGGCTATGATTCGCTTACCGGCGCGGCCATTCCGTTCCTGGGGTCGGCCGCAGGCTTCGCCGCCGCATTCTTTAACCCGTTCACGGTGGGCGTGGCGCAGGGCATAGCAGATGTACCGCTGTTTTCGGGCGCTGGATTTCGGATGGTTTTGTGGCTCATCACTACGTCGATCGTGATCGGCTTTGTGATGTGGCATGCCAGGCGCGTCCGCAGTGATCCCTCGAAAAGCCCCACAGCCGAACTCGACCGTCGCAAAAGAGAGGTAGGGATGCACCTCGACGAGGCTGACGAGACGTTTACCGGACGGCAAAGAGCCGTGCTCGCCGTGTTCTTTTTGGGATTGGTCGTACTAGTGTGGGGTGTGCTGCCGGCCGAGAAAGGCGGAATGGGTTGGTACATTATTGAGATTGCGGCGCTCTTCATCGCAATGGGTGTGGTTATGGGGTGGGTAGGCGGGCTCGGCGCCAACCAAACCTCCAGGTCGTTTATGGATGGGGCCAAAGACCTCGTCGCAACCGCCGTTATTATCGGTATCGCGCGGGGTATCCTGGTGGTGCTTCAGGATGGTCAGGTGATCGATACCATTCTCCACGGGATGGCCACTGCGCTGGAAGGAATGGGTTCTGCCGGCGCGGCGATGGCCATGTTCGGTACACAAACCGCCATCAACTTTTTTGTGCCTTCCGGCAGCGGCCAGGCCGCCCTCACCATGCCGCTAATGGCCCCGCTCGCAGACCTCGTAGGCGTGACTCGCCAAACGGCTGTGCTCGCTTTCCAGATGGGGGATGGGTTTACCAACATGATTATCCCCACCAGCGCCGTGCTCATGGGCGTGCTGTCGCTTGCGGATGTCCCCTGGACCACGTGGGCACGTTGGATTCTGCCTCTTCAGGTTGCGCTGTTCGTACTGGGCCTCGTTGTGCTCTTCATTGCTGCGCAAATCGGCTTCTAATGTTCGGTGTTTCGGAACAGCACTTGCGTATCAGTTTGCCGAATGGGCTTGACAGCGTACTTTCTCCTTGAAATCACTTTCAGGGTGTTCTGTTCGTCCCTACTCTCTCGAAACTGTCCAGGACCGGCTACATTGCAGTCCAGTCCAACCATCAGCCTCTCTCAGCATCCCATGAAAACTCTTACCTCAAGCCGCATCCTGGGCCTCCTCGCCCTCCTCGCGTTTGCCCTCCCCGCCATGGCGCAGTCGCCCATCGGAACGTGGCGCACCATTGACGACGACGACGGCGAGCCGAAGTCGCACATAGAAATCTACGAGCAGGGCGGCTTGCTCTTTGGCCGCGTTCTCAAGCTTCTCCCTGAGGGTAGGCTCTGCGAAGACTGCGCCGATCAGTTCGAAGGCAGCGACATGCGTGGCGTCGTTGTATTGCGGGACATGGAACCCGACGGCGACGAATGGTCGGGCGGCACCATCATCGACCCGAAGAACGGCCGCACCTATCGCTGCAAGATGGAGCTTGATGGCCCCAACCGCCTCAAGGTTCGCGGCTACTTCGGCATCTCGCTGCTCGGCCGCACCCAGGTATGGGAGCGCGTTCAGTAATACGTTTCCCATCAAGATTTCGGCCGATAGCTAAAGCGTTACGGTCAGGGCAACGCCCTCTGCCTTGTTGGTGGGGGGCGTTGCCGTATCTTCCGCGCATTCGTTTTGGTGCGTTTGCTTTGGCAGTACGCTGCAACAACTAACCTCCATCGGCCTTCCCATACCGTTTCATACAGTCGAGGCGTCCCGGTTCTGCGGGATGTGACTCATTATGAGTGCGCTGAGCGGGCACGTGCTTGTGCTCAATCAGGACTACCGTGCGCTCTCGGTATGCAGCGTTGAGCGGGCGCTGGTGATGGTATTTCTGCACAAAGCAGAGTTGGTGGAGGCGCTTAATGGACGGGCCGTACGGTCGGCGCACGCGAGCTTCCCGTGGCCCTGCATCGTCCGTTTGAAGGCGTATGTGCACGTACCCTACCGGCGGATTATGCTCACGCGCCGCAACATCCTCCGCCGCGACGGCAACCGATGCCAGTATTGCGGCGGCCGCGAGCGACTTACGCTGGACCACGTGGTGCCCAGGTCGCGGGGCGGGCCAGACTCGTGGGATAACCTCGTGGCCGCGTGTGTGCCATGTAATAACAAGAAGGGCAACCACACGCCCGACGAAGCCAACATGCCGCTACGCCGCCGCCCGTTCCGCCCCTCGCACGTGATGTACCTCCGCGATTTCCTCGGCTCGCTGGAAGAGTCCTGGAAGCCGTATTTGTACGCAGCGTGATTGGCTGATTACGTGAGGTACGTGATTACGTGAATGGGAGTAATATGGAGCGACCGACTACTTTTGGTACTTGGGAAGCCACCGTGCCATCCGACATCACGGCGGATGCTGTGTGGAAGATTGAGGCCTATCGGCTCGGCTTGTTTCTGGCTGATCTCGCCTGGTTTGATGCATCCAACCTGCTGGAAGAAAGGCGCTCAAGGAGGATTGCCGACCAGCTCGTGAGATCTGCCGGGTCGATCAGTGCGAACATCGAAGAGGGCTATTCGCACAGGACAGGAAAGGACCGCGCACGGTTTTATACCTATGCGCTCGGGTCTGCGAGAGAGACGCGAGGATGGTATTTCAAGGGCCGGCACGTGTTCAGCAGCGAGGTGACGGCCCATCGCCTCGATCTCACTACCCAGATCATTCGGTTGCTATTAACAATGATCCCCGACCAACGTCGCAGGAATTACATGGTTGAGGAGGAGGCAGTGGTGTATCGTACGAACGCTGAGATCCCGTACTGACGCCCTCGCGTACTTCACGTAATCACGTACCTCACGTAATCACGAATGAACTTCCTCTCCAACCCCATCGTCGCGCGGCTGCTTTGGGCGCTTCCCTTGTTGATGTTCGTGATCTCGGGAACGCTTGTCAAAGCGGGGCTTGGGCAGAAAAACGCGGCCGACTACGGCGAGGTCATCGAGGCCCACATCGATTCGCTGGATGTGCGGGAGCGGAGCGAGATCACGCACGCGGCGGTCTATCTCACGTACACCCTTCCTGACGGCACACACGTCGAATCGCGCAAGGTGGAGATGCAGCTCGTGTTCATCAAGCAGTTGGAAGGTCGCGAAGGAGAGACCATCCAGATACGTGTAGATGTGGAATCAGGCCAGATCGTCCAGAACGAGCACCGCCGCGCGCAGTGGGTGCTCACGTTTAGCTTCGCCGCCATGGCGCTGATCGGCGCGCTCGGACTGTCGTGGATGGTGGCCGGGTGGAACCGGTTTTTAAAGAGGGAGGGAGATCCGGGGGAAAGGGTAATGGAGAAAGGGTAACGTGAAAAGAGAGAAGGGCGTAGCGGCTTGTTCTTCGTGGTTCGCTCTTGGTACTTGGGATTTGGTACTTGGCGCTTCTTCTGTCTTTCGTTATCAATAGCAGCCCGAGCCCTACCTTGTCAGGTGATCAAGACAGGTAGATCCCATGATCCTCGCTCTTTCCGCCGTCGCAGGTGCGGTCGTCTTCACGGCTGGCGCAGTCATTTTCATGGCGCTCCTTTTCGCCGCCGCTTTTAAGTTTGTCAGACCGTCCATTCTGATGGATGACTACGTACCGTGTGCAGGCGGCTGGCACGAGGCCGAGTTGAAAAGTTGCTCGCAAGGATTGCTGAAACTCCCCCAGCAGCCCGTCAACACGTACTCGAACCTGGCCTACCTGGCGGCGGGGCTCTTTCCGGCAATAGTCCTCAAAACGCCGCCCGCTTACGTTTTCGCCGCTACGATGGTCTACCTCTGCGTGGGCTCGTCGCTCTACCACGCTTTCTCTACGCGGTGGGCCGGCATGCTCGACGTGACCGGCATCTATACCGTCTTTTCCGCCCTGGCCACGTACTCAGCGGCAGTGCTAATCGGACTACCAGACTGGCTTACCTCCCTCCTCATGTTCGTTATCGCCGGGCTGGCGGCATATTTCCTGAGCCCGCGCTACAAGCAGGACATGCACCTTCGCATTGGCATCTTCCTCGGACTGGCTTACGGACTGACACTATTGCACATGGGGCTACGTGGCAATTGGGGCGCCTGGCCGTTTCTCCTCGCCTCCTTCTTGCTGTTCGCCCTGGCGTTCCTCATCTGGAATCTGGACAAGAAGCGCACCTTCCCGCTTCACGGCTGGGGCCACGGTTTCTGGCATGTCTTCACCGCAGCCGGGGCAGCATTGGTGTTTTATGCGACGTTTTTGAGTGCGTAGGTGGCTTGTGGAATGCTCCTCCGTTTGGTTTACACTTCCTGATAAATCTCCCCGCCCGCCTCCACGAACTCCCGCGACTTCTCGCGCATACCCTCCGGGATCGCAGCCTCCACATCTACGCCATGCTTTTCGGCGTAGTCGCGCACGTCCTGGGTGATTTTCATCGAGCAGAACTTGGGGCCGCACATCGAGCAGAAGTGGGCCACCTTGGCGGAGTCCTTGGGGAGGGTTTCGTCGTGGTATTCGCGGGCGCGCTCGGGGTCGAGGCCGAGGTTGAACTGGTCCTCCCAGCGGAACTCGAAGCGGGCCTTGGACAGCGCATTGTCGCGGGCCTGCGCGCCGGGGTGGCCCTTCGCGAGGTCGGCGGCGTGGGCGGCGATCTTGTAGGTAATGACGCCCTCGCGCACGTCGTCGCGGTTGGGAAGGCCCAAGTGCTCCTTCGGCGTCACGTAGCAGAGCATCGCGCAACCGTACCACCCAATCATCGCCGCGCCGATGCCGGACGTGATGTGGTCATAACCCGGTGCGATGTCGGTTGTGAGCGGGCCGAGCGTGTAGAACGGCGCCTCGCCGCACCAGTCGAGTTGCTTTTGCATGTTCTCCTGGATGAGGTGCATGGGCACGTGGCCCGGCCCCTCGTTCATCACCTGCACGTCTTGCGCCCAGGCGCGTTTGGTGAGCCCGCCCTGGATGTAGAGTTCAGCGAACTGTGCGTCGTCGTTGGCGTCTTCGAGAGACCCCGGACGGAGGCCGTCGCCGATGGAGAACGACACGTCGTAGGCCGCCATGATCTCGCAGATGTCGTCCCAGTGCGTGTAGAGGAAACTCTCCTCGTGGTGCGCCAGGCACCATTTGGCCATGATGGAGCCGCCGCGCGAGACGATGCCCGTC
>JADFLK010000404.1 GCA_022564455.1 Bacteroidota bacterium | reverse complement strand
ACCTCATCATCCCACCGCCGGAAGGCCTCGATCCAACGGACACCGAATCGATCCGTGCGATGATGGATCAGATTTCGCCCCTGGCACTGATCATGGTAGCTATCGCTTGGGCGTGTGCAGCGTTTGGAGGCGCATGGGTAGCCGGAAAGATCGGCGGCCCACCATCGCGAATTCCTGCCCTGATTGTCGGCGGGCTTCTCGTTGCTGCGAGCATCATGAACCTCATCATGATCCCACACCCCTTCTGGTTCTGGTTCGTGGGGCTCCTGCCGCAACTTCCACTGGCCTTGCTCGGCGGCAAAATCGGAGCAGGCGGTAGCAGTGGGGCTTCAAGCTCCTAGGAGGCTGTTGAAAAACTCCACCTACCTGCGGCGGCGCCTCGCTTACGGCGTAGTATTTCAACAGCCTCCTAGGCGACAGGTACGCTAGTGACTTAATTTCGGTCGCTCTCGGGCGGCATCTGCGACGTGTCGGCCAGCCACGAAACGCCGGGAATGGTAATTCCTGCTAACGAACAACTCCGCGAACTGTACTCGGCGGGCGCCCGCCGGGTCAAGATTGTGTGCTGGCCTCGGGAGAACGAGTGCGACCGGTGCCGCCGCTTCCGAGGAGCCGCCGTGGACGCACGCTCGGCTATGAAGCGAGACCTCCTTCCGCCTCCCAACTGCCGCAAACCCGAGCAGTGCGCACTCCGCTACCTACCGGTGATGGAAGAGGCGTCGCTGTCGCTCGCAGAGACACCTCACGAGGACGAGGACGAGGACGAGGACGAGGACGAGATAGCAGCCGGCTACCACGCGCCGAGAACCGCGCCGGCCAGAGCGTAGCGGACCACATCGTACCCGGCATCGATGAGGAAGAGCTTCATCGACTTCTGCGAGAAGAGATAGTGGGTAGCGATCGACGTCGCGATGAATGCGGCGGCGATAATGGCGCCGTGAAGCGCGCCGGTGGCGACCGTCGCATCGGGGCCCATAAAAACCGCGAGGAAAAGCATGGCGATGAACGCCACCACGAACGTGGCGCCGAATATCATGCCCATGTTTCCGCTCTGGATGTCCTCATCGCTGAGGCCCATCTCGCGTTGCCAGGCCGAACCGAACAGCGGCTTCCCGTACCAGATGGAACCGAGGCCAAAAGCCAGCACGGTGGCGACCAGCACGGCGAGGTAGTTGATGGACGCAAAATCGACGTGGTTGCTCATAACGGGCGTGGTGGGTGAGTGGATGCGCAGATGGTACGAACATCAGGCTGTCGTGGCGGAAATGGCCATTACAGGCCTCCCTTGCGAAGTCCTTATGAGGATGTTGCGATGCTCGACGGCCCATCTTATCATTGTCACAATGTGGCCGAGTCATTGGTTCAAAACCTATGCGTTGCCCTCACCTCTCACCATCCCGCATACACACATCATGCGTACTACTACACTCACTATCATAACCTCATTTTTGCTGGTTGCCGCCATTACGCCCCGCACGGCCCAGGCGCAGTTTGTGATCGGCGGCGCTGAAGTCGTTCAGGACATCACCTACGCTTCAGGGATCGGTACAGAGATCGTCGGCGCCCGGTGTGCGTCACCTGAACTCAGCGACGCTGAACAGAGGGCAGTAGAAGAGGAACTTGCCCGTACCCGAGAGCGCCTTGGCAATACTTCCTCGTTGGTGGCCACGACCATTCCGGTCGCATTTCACGTTATACACAGCGGATCATCAGGTCTGATAACGCAACAGATGATCGATGACCAGATGGATGTATTGAATGCGGCCTTCGCAAGTACCAATTTTCAATTCAATCTCACGGTCCTCGACTTTACGGACAGCAATGCCTGGTACAACAGGTGCTCCCAATCCCGCAATGAGCGAAATATGAAGAATGCCCTAGCGGTTGATCCGGCTACGACGTTGAATATTTACACCTGTAAACCGTCCGGCGGCGTCCTTGGATGGTCGTATCTACCAAGCACGTTCCCGGAAGACGACAATACACACGGAGTCGTATTACTTCACTCGTCGCTTCCTGGCGGGTCAGCCGCTCCGTATAACCTGGGCGACACCGGTACGCACGAAGTGGGCCACTACCTTGGCCTCTACCATACGTTCCAGGGCGGATGTTCGGGCAATGGCGACTTCGTCGCAGATACAGCGCCAGAAGCAAGTCCTGCTTATGGGTGTCCGATAGGGCGCGACACGTGTACAGGTGGAGGTCCCGACCCGATCCATAACTTTATGGATTACACAGATGACTTCTGCATGTTTGAGTTTACGCAGGGGCAGTCGGATCGCGCGGACGTGCAAATTGCCACGTACAAGCCTACCCTCCTTGGTGGAACAGGAGGCAACACGCCGCCGAACGCTGCCTTCACCTACTCCTGCACGCTACTCGATTGCAACTTTACGGACGGAAGCTCAGATCCTGACGGTTCGATCGCGAGCAGAAGCTGGACCTTCGGAGACGGCGGTTCATCATCGGCTACGAACCCGTCGCACACGTATGCGTCCAGTGGGACGTATTCCGTTTCACTCACGGTAACGGAAAACGAGGGAGAAACC
>JADFLK010000403.1 GCA_022564455.1 Bacteroidota bacterium | reverse complement strand
CAGTGAGCACTGGTGGAGGATAAAAAAGGCATATTCCTCAAAGGAAACGTAGGCAATGGTACCCAGTACGCAGCATACGAAGAATGCGAGTGATATAAATATTCTAATGCGCGTAAAGCAAGACTCCTAGGAGCGCCTCCGAGTAGGCATCAGAACCACGGTGGGAGGAAGGATGAATGCGAAGTGGAAGCCGAGGTAGGTCACTCGTCAGACTGTGGGCTGTTCTTGTCCCGGCTGCTCACGTCGATGTAATCTGCCGCGCTGTCGCTCAGCCGGTCGCGTTGATGCACGTAGATCATCGTCGTTTCGAGATTTTTGTGACGCGCGTGGGCCTGCACCTGCTGCAACGACGCTCCAGACTCGATCGCCAGCGTGCAGCCTGTGTGACGAAGCGTGTGAGCGCCAACCCGCGCCGCAATGCCCGCGCGCTCTGCCGTCTTGCGAACGATGGTATAAATCGACGTGGTTGAGAGCCTGTTGCCGAAACTGTTGCGGCTCATCGAGCGCCAGACAGGTCCATCGGAATACGCATAATGTTTCTTGTGAGCCAGGATGGCCTCAGCCACATGCTCAGGCACTTTTATATACTGGTCCGCGCCTCCCTTGGTAAAGGGGAGGTCGAGCACCCAAAATCTATCAACCTTTCTCAGATGCTCAAAGTCCATCGTGCGGGCTTCCGAGCGCCTCAACACGCAATGCAGGAGGACGAGGAGCAAGGTTTGATTCCTAACGAAAGACGAGGACTCCGGATCCACTGCGTCGAGCAGGCGAGTGGCTTCATCGCGTGAGAGTACGGTGATTATGCGGTCGCGCCGGTTTGCTCGGGGAATGCGGCGAATGAGATGGCGGTCGGCAGGGTTCTGGTCAATCAACTGCAAGGCACTGAGCCACGAGAAGAAGCCACGCAATGCGGCCACACGGCGTTGCATGCTGGTGGCTTTCGCGCCCGATGCACTCATCCGTTCGAGATGTTCGTTCACATCAACAAACGTAACCGTGCGCGCCACACGCAGTGTGATTACGTCACTTCCGAAGAACTGCGTGACATCATTCGTATACGAGCGCCGCGTATTTTCCGAATCGAAGCGTAGGAGGTATAGGGGAAGTAGGTCGGTGTCCAGGTCGCTTCGCTGGATGCCACTCTGAATCGATGAAACGAGATTGCTCACGCTTTGTCCTTTTAGTCGGTTGCGATAATAACCGTTATCGTAAGTAAGCGCAAGCGTGAGTAACAAAAAGAGCCGCTACACGCGATTGTGCAGCGGCTCTCTATTCCAAGCGTGTGGCGCTTACTCGGCGCCTTCGCCGTCACCATCAGCGTTCTCTTCTTCCATGGGCTCTTCCATCATTGTGGAGTCGGCCATGGTCGAGTCGTCGATCATCGGTTCTTCTTCAATGACGTCAGGCACGTCGATGACAGGCTCTTCGGTCGTGGACGGTTCAACTTCGGCCTGTTCAGCGCACGCAGACATGGCCACGAGGCCAAGGCTGAGTCCGCAGATGGCGAGACCGCGCAAAAGTGCGTTCTTCATGGTTCTGTGGGTGGGTGAATGGTTGGGTGAAGCTCAAGCCGGACAATCGATCCGACGCCACTAAATACGAGAAAACGGTGGTTTGCGGCAAGTGCCGCGAGGAATGTTTCTCGCACGCGGGTCGGATGGAGTGAGGCCTGAGCCATTAACGAACCCGTAACGAACCGTATGGGCGTGTTCTTACGTGGCATAAGAAAATGGATGTCCTGAACCTGTAGCGCAGGATTGTTCAACGAGGCAGCCATCCCGAAGCTCTAGGATCCTGTCGCCTGCTCCAGCAGCCTCTGCCGGAATGTGCGTAACGTAAACGGTAGTTGCTCCGGTTTCTTCGTGGCGGTTACGGATAACCTGCCTCAGATGCGCCCGCAATTCTGTATCGAGGTTGGATAAGGGCTCATCAAACAAAAAGATTTGCGGTTCTCGGACGAGCGCCCTTCCAACAGCTACACGTTGGCGCTGGCCTCCGGAAAGATCTCGCGGAGCATGGCCGAGTACGCCACCGAGTTGTAACCAAGCGGCGGCTTCCTCCACACGTTCCTTGATGACGTCGTCGGACAATTTCTCCAACCGCATACTGAACGCCATGTTTTCGAACACCGTCAGGTGCGGATAGCATGCGTAGTTCTGAAAGACCATGGCCACGTTGCGCTCTTCGGGCATAGCGCCTGTAACATCCGCACCGTCGATAGACAAGCGTCCTTCCGTGGGAGCTTCGAGACCTGCAATCAGCCGTAGCAGCGTGGTTTTCCCGCTACCCGACGGCCCGGTGACGACGACGAACTCGCCGTCTTCTACTGCAAGGTCGAGGCCGTTCAAGGCCCGCGTGCCGTTGCCATAGACTTTGGAAACTTTGTCGAATACGATCCGGGACATCGATTGAGGCGGGTTTGCAGGGGCTGAAGATAGACGCACAGAATCGCGCAATGTTAGATTCCCGACATGCCCATGCACCTCCCTTCCCCCCTTCCCCCACCCCTCCGCGAAACACGATTTGAGCACCTCGGCGAGCGCTACAGTGGAAAGGTGCGTGACGTCTACAGA
>JADFLK010000402.1 GCA_022564455.1 Bacteroidota bacterium | reverse complement strand
ATCTGGCTCGAAAGGTTGTAGCGCTCATCAGACGGAAAAGTCTTGCTCAAGTCGAAAATGTCCTGCTGGTGCCGAAAGGCTTATTTGTACACCCGCAAGTCCTCGAAGCTGTTGATTTGCTTTCCCATTCCGTCCTCCGTTTTCAGTTCTCTGATGGTTGATGGCGGAAGGTACCGAGCCACACGTAAACAGGACGTTTCCTCAGCCAATACATCTGTCCTCCGTCCTCTGTTCTCTGTCCTCTGCCAACGTCCCACGTCTCCAGCCACTACATCACCTCCGCCGCCCTCACAACATCCGCCAGCAGGACCGCCGCAGTAATATCCGCACTCGCGCCCGGGCCGCGGATGACAAGGGGCTCGGGAGAATAGCGCTCCGTGTGGAAAGCGATGGCGAGGGATGAGCCTTTCAGTCCCGCAAACGGTGAGTCGCCGGGAACGGCCTCAACGCCGGCACGGATGGCTCCGTCGGAGCTCAATCTGGCGATGTAGTGTAACGGCCCGTTGGCTGACGCGCATCGGTCCTTCCAGTCAGCGTCGAGGGTGGGGAGTCGCTTGAGGAAGTCGTCGACGGAAACATCCTGCAAGGCATCCGGGATGAGAGATTCTACGGTTGCGTCGGAGGGCTCTGAGTCGAGGCCCATTTCGCGGGCGAGGAGAGCCAGCTTTCGGGCCACGTCCCGGCCGGAGAGGTCGTCGCGGGGATCGGGCTCGGTGTAGCCGAGGTCGCGGGCTTCCAGGACGGCCTCGGAGAACGCGGAGCCGTCGCGCATCGCATTGAACACGAACGCCAGCGTCCCCGACAGCACGCCTTCGATAGACTGGATCGTGTCGCCCGTCCGGAGGAGGTCGCGGAGCGTAGCCACGATGCCGAGACCCGCGCCCACTGTGGTATCGTAGAAATACGGTACTTCGCCGGATAGGGCGGCAGACTGCGCCTCGCGCCATTCGGAGACGCCAACCAGCGTCGCCGCTTTGTTCGGCGTGACGACGGCGATGCCCGCCCGGAGCAACTCGGCATGACGGGCGGCCACGGCTTCGGAAGGCGTGGCATCCACCACAATCAACCGTTCGAGGCGCGCGGCAGTGAGCCTCTCTATAAGGCTATCGAGGTTTGCTGTTTCAGCTTCCGATAGCCTCGTAACGGCCTCGTCAAACGGAAGACCGTCTTTGTCAAACACCATCCGCCCGGTGTCGGCAAGACCAACGAGCCGCAGATTCAGGCGGTGCTCGTCCCGGAGCATCGGCGATTGCCTGTGCAGCAGATCCAGCAGGCGCGTGCCGAGGCCGCCGGCGCCGATCACAAACACGTGCGCACGTGTCCGGCGAAGGGCGAACGACTCGTGCAGCGCCTGCACAGCCAGCGCCGCGTCCTCGTCGGCGATGACGGCCGAGATGTTGTGCTCGCTCGCGCCCTGCGCGATGGCGCGGACGTTGACGTGGGCTCGGCCGAGCGTGGCAAACATTCGACCGGCGAGGTCCGGCGCTTCGCGCATGAAATCGCCCACGGCAGCAATGACCGCGTTTCCGCCCTCCATCACCAACCGTAGCGTGCCCCGCCCGCATTCGACGGCGAATGTCCGTTCGAGCAGGTCGAAAGCCTCCTCGGAAGCCGCTTCTTTCACGGCAAAGCACAGACTGCCCTCGCTGGAGGCCTGCGCGATCAGCAGGACATCGATTTTGGCTTCCGCGAGCGTTGTAAACGCGCGCGCGATTAATCGGGGAGCTCCAAATACGCCTGTCCCGATCAGCCGGATCAGCGCGGCCTCCCGCACGGACGTGATGGCTTTGATGCGCCCCTGCGTCATTTCGCGCTGCGGACCAATGAGCGTGCCGGGATGCTCGGGCCGCATCGTGTTCTTGATCCGCAGCGGAATGCCCGTCGCCTGCAAAGGTCGCATCGTGCGCGGATGCAGCACTTTCGCGCCGAAGTGCGCCAACTCGCCCGCCTCCTCGTACGACAGGCGCGGCAGAGTGAAGGCCTCCGGCACGAGGCGTGGATCGGCCGACAGCACGCCGTCCACGTCCGTCCAGATCACGCACTCTACCGCATCCAGCGCGGCAGCGAGGATGGTGGCTGTGAAGTCCGAGCCCGAGCGGCCCAGCGCGGTCGTAACGCCCTCGTTGGTTGCGGCAATGAAGCCGGTGACGACGGCTATCGTGTCGTCCGGGATGGTCGCGAAGGCATCGCGGATGAAGGCGTTCGTCTCGTCGAAGTCCACGACGGCCTCGCCGTGCGCGGCGTCCGTTCGAATCAGGGTCCGGGCGTCCAACGCGAGGGCTTTGTACCCCGCCGACCGAAACGCGGCAGCCACAATCGGCGCCGAGGCCCGCTCCCCTACCGAAACGATGGCGTCCTGCGTGCGGGCATCGCTGGCTTCGCGGCGGTGGACGCCCTCCAGCAGTTCCCTGATTTCCGCCCAGAACGACCCGAGTTCCTCGGCCAGCGCCTCCTTTTCATCCTCCGGTGCCAGATCGTCAATAGCCAGCGCGTGCCGCGCCTCGATCTCCGCGACGATGGCCAGGTAGTCGCCGGAGTGGCCCTTTGCTGCCGCAATCGCGTCCAGCAACCGATC
>JADFLK010000401.1 GCA_022564455.1 Bacteroidota bacterium | reverse complement strand
CACATCCACAGACCGAATTGACAATGGCGAGGGTCGTCCCCTCGGACGCCTCATCCATCGCACGATCCACGTCGGCGGCGGTGCGCAGTTCTTCAACACCAAGACGCGTCAGTTCTTCGCGCATGGGGGAAACAAGGGATTCGGGGTATGGCATAGCAGACGATGATGGGTTGAGTTATGAACAGCGGGGGCCCGGAGCTTAGAGCCGCGACATACCCGGGAGGTCGTTGAGAAATTCTTTTCCATCCACCACATCCCAGTCGTCGGCCAGCGGCACGTACCGCTCGGCAAATCCGTGGGAGGTCTCGCGCACGCGCTCCGCGATGGGTTCGGCCACACCGCGCGCCTGATTCTGGGCAGCCCGTGCGGCTTCGCGAACCCTGTCGGAAAGACGCTGGCGGGTCCGACGGCCTTCATCAGGAGCCAAAAGCAACCCCACGAACACGCCGGCCGAGAAGCCCAATGCAACGACGAGCAGACGATCGAGAGTTTGGGATAGCGACGAGTGCACGAATCCGGTCGGCTAGCACCTCAATGCGGCGCGTGATTTGTAAAGCGGATGTTTAGTTGTCCGCACATAATCGTCCAAACTTCGTTCGGGTTCCCCTGAGATCCATCAAGACTGGCCGTTTTTGTAAGTTTTGGTGCGATTTCTTGATTAGTTCCCGAATGCTATTATTTTCGCTCCGCCCACCGCCACCACGCCCAAATCCTCATGCGCGCGGTTAGATATGCCCTGACGTACAGGCTATTACTCGCTGTTCTCTTTTCAATCGTTCCGTTCGCAGGATGTGCTGCGTTGAGCTCCATCCAACAAACTGAGCACGGCCAGGGCGGAAGGTGGGTACAGGGTTCGACGAATGCAGAGAGTCAGACGGCGCGCCCGGAGCAGAATGGAAGCGTGGAACGCAACCCAAGGATTCGTACGGTTGAGCTTAACCCCATCGCCGATATGGAGGCGCCGGTGCTCGACGAGCCGGCGGCGCTCGCAGCCGCCCTCCACGAAGAAGGCGAGGACTGGATTGGCACGCGCTACCGCTACGGCGGCACTACCCGGCGCGGTATCGACTGCTCCGCTTTCGTTCAGACTATGTTGCGTGACGCGCTCGGCATCAAGCTTCCGCGCACTACGGCAATGCAGGTGCGTCTCGGCGAGGCCGTCAGCCGCGACGAGCTACTCCCCGCCGATCTTGTCTTCTTCCGCCGCCGTGGGGTCCGCCACGTAGGAATTTACCTCGGCGACGGCGAGTTCATCCACGCCTCCTCCGGCCGCGGCGTCATCATCTCCGACCTCACGCAGGGCTACTACCAACGTCATTTTTGGAAGGCCCGCCGCGTCGTTAACGATCCACAGGGCTTTTCTGCCGATGAGGATCTCAGACAACCCGCTGAGATAGGCGACATGATTCGACCGGGTGCCGCGCGCTCCTCCGAAAGGACTCAGGAGCGTGGTAGCCGATCGAGGAACGGCAATCCTCGCGCGTCCTGGTAGCGCCAGGAGCACTCTCTCAGGGCACCGGAGGTTTTCAAAAAAAACCCAATACCTCTTCGGCTGCCGCAGGCCGTATCTTTGGTCCACCACCTTTCGCCGCGCACCCCGACGCTGTCGGGACGTGGCGTTTTTTTATCGTGTAGATCTATCGTTTCGAGGCTGCTCATGAGCGACAAACCTGTCTATCTGACCGCAGAGGGCCTCCAGAGGCTGAAAGACGAGCTGCAGGAGGCCCGCACCGCCGAACGCAAGAAAATCGTGGCAGCCATCGCCGAGGCGCGCGCCCAGGGCGACCTCTCCGAAAACGCGGAGTACGATGCCGCCAAGGACGCTCAGGGCCATCTGGAGGCCCGCATTGCCAAACTGGAAACGACCGTTGGGAATGCCCGTGTCATAGACGAAAGTTCCGTTGACAACTCTTCGGTGCGCATCCTCTCGAAGGTGCGCGTGATGAACCGCAAGGTGAAGAAGGAATCCCACTACACCATCGTAGCGGCTGCTGAGGCCAGTTTCGAGCAGGGCAAGATCTCCGTGGACAGCCCCATCGGAAGGGGCCTGCTTGGCAAAGCGGTCGGCGACACGGTAGAAATCAAGGTGCCGGCCGGGAAGATCAAGCTCGAGATTCTCGAAATTAGCCGCTGACGCCTTCTCGATACAGGCCTCGTAGCTTGTCGGGGTTAAGGGGATCGTAGATGGCAAAGCCGAAAACATCGGACCAAGAGAAAGCGCGTGGCCCACTCGGATGCCTGCGCAGGATCGTTCGGTTCACCTTTTTCGCCGTGTTCGGCTACTTCCTGGCCTGCACGTTCCTGCTGGTAGCGTACCGATTCGTGGACCCACCGATCACGACCGTTCACATCCAGCGGATGGTTGAAGGCCTCGGGCCGGGCGTTGAGTTTAGCTACGCGCCTGTCCCCATCGAGGCAATCGACGAAGACGTGCAACACGCCGTTGTGGCTTCGGAGGACGCGCGGTTCTACGACCACAACGGCCTGGACTGGGTGGAGATCGGGACCGCCCGCGAACAGGCCAGCCGACGTGGAACGTCGCCTCGCGGAGCATCCACCATCACCCAGCAACTCGTCAAA
>JADFLK010000400.1 GCA_022564455.1 Bacteroidota bacterium | reverse complement strand
CGTTGCCGCGGATGGTGCCAGTGAAAGCTGCCGGGTCGTTGGTGTCGAAGAGGACGTTGAGCGGCTCGGAGATGATGACGTAGCGCCCTCGCCGAATGCGCTCGGCGCGGAGGCCCGTATCTGCCAGCATGGCCTCCAGCGTTGAGCGGGGGTCATCTCCGACCTTGTAGGATGCCGTCACAACGCGTCTGTCCACCAGACGGTGGGCAAAAACCACGGCGATGCCCGACAGATCGGCGAGCTCGAACAGCGCGGTCTCCAGCGGTGCGCTCACCCATGTGTAGACCGTACCCTCCGGGGGCTTCCCCTGCGCCGAGGTCGCGCCTTCCGCACCGAGGCCAACGGCCACGACGGCAAGCAGGAAGACTATCCGGTACAGGGGGCACATAGAGTACGAGGCCGTTTGGAAGCCGTTGAAATACCTCATCTGGCCTACGACTGAGCCTCTCGGTTACAGAGTACGTACTTCAACAGCCTCCTGGCAGAGGATCATCTGCAAGAACCTCGCCCTCTACGCAATGGTTTGCAAGGGGCTCCCAATAGCCATTTCGAGACTACGCTGTGCCCACACAAAGAGGCGTAGCCTACGGAGCGATCCTGAAACCGCCACCTTCAAGCTGAACGACCTTTGCACCCAGCGATAGCGCCAGTTCCTGCAACGCGGCCTCGAGACCGGCCTCGCGCTCAAAGCTCGTACTGGAAACCAACTCACCCGCCAGCGTCGCATCCACTTCAACCTCCATATCGAACACGCGTGAAAGCTGTTCGGCTACGCTCGCCATGCTTTCGGCGCGAATGAACAGATCGCCCGTCCAGCTTAGCTCGGCGTTGATATCGGCCGACGTGGGTTCTGTCGGTAGATCCAGCGAGAGAACACGGCTGCGCTCGCCGGGTTCGAGACGGACTGTCACTTCGGGGTCTGCGTGGGAAGCCAGTTCCACGATGCCGCTCGCCAGCACGACTTCCGTTTCGATTGCCGTCACTGCTACACCGAACGTGGTGCCGAGCACCGTAACGGTGGCATTCGGGGTTTCGATGGTGAAGGGATTGGCTTCATCGCGGCGAATGTAGAACAGGGCTCGCCCACCCATCAGGCGCGCCTGGCGGAAGGAGTTGCCTTCCTCAGGAATCATCAGGACGGCGCCCTCGGCCAACTCAACCGAGGAGCCGTCCGGCAGATCAACGGCCATCAGTTCGGAAGCACGGATGGTTTCAAACCCGGCATCGCGCATGACGATTTGCACGAGCAGTGCGCCGCCCAGCACAATGGCGACGAGTGCAGCAATCCGCCAGATCCAGCGAGCAGGTCGCTGGGGGCGCACGAGGCGAAGCGGCGGGCGGTCAGCCGAACTCTTCTTTGCCTTCCCCTCCCCGTTCATCTGCGTATGCACTGCCCAGGCGTGCTCGAAGGCTTCGCGGTCGGCGCGGATACGGCAGACGGCGTCTACCAGCCCCGGATGACGCTCCATTGCGACGCCAAGATCATCGCGGGCTGCATCGAGCCGAGCCCGTTCATCGGCATCCAACACGTCGTCATCGGCGAGTGCGTACAGCACGAGCAGCGTACGATCCGGCAAATCGGCGGCGAGCTCGCGACGTACGGCCGCGCGGAGGCTCGTCCACCGGGAAAAGGCCTCGGCAAGCGCCGGGTTCGCTTCCATGGCTCGATCCAGCTCCGCCCGTTCGTCGGGGGTGAGTGAATCGTAGAGGGCGAGGGTATCGAACGGCTGCGACATGGTGTACGCAGAGCAGATTAAATAGAGGGGGACGTGGCGAGGATCGCAAGAACGAGGGCCGACAGCACGTTGCGAAGGCGCTCAAACGCGCGCTTCACCTGCATCTTGACGGCGGCCTCGGTGGTCTCAAGCGTCTCGGCGATATCGGCGTACGGATAGCCCATTTCACGCAACTCGATGATGCGTCGCGCGTGGGGCGTCAACACTTCCATAGCCCGTTCCAGATCGAGGCGCAGCCCCGCCGAACCCACGCCGGCGGGGTCTCTCGGCGGCTGGTCGGGGTCGTACAAGGATTCCCGCGCGGAGTACCTCCCGCGATAGAAATCCTGTAGCTCGAAGAGGGCGGCTTTCATGGCAAAGGCCTTGAGGCGATTCGGTTTTTGAAGTGCCTCCAGGCCGCGATGTACACGAATAAGAGTGTTCTGGACCAGATCGTCCACATCGGGCACCCGGCCGATCCGCGCCTTGAAAAACGCGCGCAGAACAGGCTCCAGGGCCGCAAGCAATCGCCCGCGTTCCGCTTCGTCGCCCTGTTGGGCTCGGACTACAGCCTGCGGGTCGAGGGAGTGCATGGTGTAGAGACTGGCACGGGGTTAGCCGCCCGTTAATTGTAAAAGGTCACACTAGGGCCTGTTGACACTTAGCACGTGAGGTCGGTTCGAGGACAGTCTGAGGCCGTATCAAGGCGCACGAGGAGGTCGGGGCAATAGTCCCGGACGACGAGTGTAACACCGAAACGGACCAGAATGGCCCGAAACGGCCCACCGCGATCGAGTGTTAACAGGTCCTAAAAGTAGGAACGAATTCAATTGCGTGAATGGTATCGCCGGTTTACCCGATTCGGTCCAGCG
>JADFLK010000048.1 GCA_022564455.1 Bacteroidota bacterium | reverse complement strand
TGGGCGCGCAAAATAGCGTAAAACGGCAGGTGATGCCGAGAAGCAACGTTGCTGTCCTGTGGGTGGCGTTTACTGCTTCCCGTTCTCACGTCGGCACAACCCGAAGCGCAGCTTAGAGCGCAACCCCAAGGGTTTACAGGCGTACCCCGCATCATCTCACAACCTTTCGCCGTTATGGACTTCTTCATTTTTTTAACCGTCGTGATGGTCTGCGTCTTGTTGCCTGCCATCATTCTTTACAACATCAGACGGATCAAGGAGGCCAAGTACCGCAGCAAGAGCGAGCGCGAAGGCCCAGCCTTGCGGACCAGTGAACTGGAAGTCATGATCGAAGATGCAGTACGAAGAGCCGTGCAGCCGCTACTGGATCGTGTTGAAGATTCAGAAGGCGACGACGAGTCGGCGAGGATGCTTGAAGAACCTCGGAGCCCACTCCTCGGCGATGAGTTTGCCGAGTTCGACGACGAAGAGGAAGAATTCGCCGTTGCCAGCCGTCGCGTTCGGAACTAATCAGCGATGGCATGTCGTCCGTTCGGCCTGAATACGACTCGGCATTCTGGGAAGCACTGGCAATGCGTCCCTGGAAACGGGCCAGGTGGCATCGCACGGATGGCTCGCCGGCTTCCGAAACCTGCTTTGCGTACGGAAAGCCCTTGCACCGAAAAGGGACTTACTACCTGCGCCCGGCCTACACCGACGGGAAAGTCTGGCTGTGCCAGCAGGCCTACGACGAGATGATTGAATGGGTCGAAGGCCATCGGGCCTCTCGTGCGCGGCCGCGTCCTTCCGAGGAATAGAAGGGAGGACTACCGAGTTCTTTGGCTCGGTGTCTGAGGCTCTGCGGCCAACGCGGATTCCGGTTCTGCCGCGCTACCGACCTGCACGTTCGTGAAGTAGTACAGATGGCCGTGTTCGTCGAGAGCTTTGACAAACATTTCCTCCGGCGTGAGCGACACGGCCATGAAGCCCGGCACACGCAGGGCGAAAAGGGCATGCGGATTGTCGCGGTCGACAGCGCGGGTTAGTGACCCTGCGCCCGACACGAAGTAGTTGATGCTGCTGTCGGCGACACGAAGGTGCTGGAGGTTGTGGTCGTGCCCCGAGAAGTACGCCTGAACACCGTGTCGCTCCATGATGGGGACGAGGTCGCGGATGAGGTCCAGATTGTCCTCATACTTGGAACTAGCCACGTACACCGGGTGGTGCCCCACAACGATTTTCCACGGTGCGTTGCTCGCGACCAGGGTGCTGTCAATCCACTGAAGCTGCCTGCTCTTAAGCCACCTTTCAGATTGAGGATAGATATGCGCATGATCTGCGTCAACTATCGGTGTTGTGTCGATGAAAACAAACAGGGCGTTCAGAGAATCTGCGACGGGTATTTCACGCGCGTAATAGCGAGAGGGCATCGTCCACATGTCACTGTAGGCCGAATACTCGATCTGCGCGTCCACGTTGCCCCGCCAGTCGTGGTTGCCCAGGACGGGGTACCACGGCGTTCGCAGTGACGGCGCGGAATAGATCCGTTCGAAGGATGTCACCCACTTGAAATCGTTCAAATCATCCACGCCCGACGGATAAAAGTTGTCGCCGGTGGAGATAACGAAGCGGCTCTGGATCTCAGCAGCCGTCTCGCCCATCTGTTCTGCTACGTCGCGCTGGTTGAAAAAGCCGTCGCGCCCCCAGTCTCCGACCACAATGAAGTTGAGCGCCTCCGGCGAAAAGGGAGGAGGAAGGTCTTCCAGCGGAATCGAGCGCGGACGTGGGCTGCATCCTGCCGAGATTGTCAGGAGGGCGGTGAGCAGGATTAGGAGCCGGTTCAGCATCGGGTGCGATGAAATCGGTCGGCAAACTAAGTCAGCGGGGTACCCAATGAGGGCGTTGGAAATGGACTGAAGATGCGGCTGTGCTGTTGTAGTTTTTATCGGTCTATTGACTTGACACATGATTCGCTCGATACCCATACTGCTTGTGGGAGTCATCTTACTCGGCGCTTGCGACTCTACGGAGTCGCCAAGTGGCCCGACGACTGCTTATGGCTTCCCCAACATTGCTGCTACTCCTGTGCTTCCCGATTCCGTTGCACAGCAATACGTCGAAGATGCGGCGCTCCTCACTTTCCAGGTGTTACGAGGAGTCGAAGGAGACTTGGCAGGAATAGTGCTTCCAGAAGCGCTCCGTGAGGCGTTTTAGAATGCGCTCGGGCACGTTTGGCATGCACGTGGCGTTCCTGCTCGAGACAGTGTAATCGTGCAGTTCGACATCCATCCATTCCACCGGTACTCTGTTCACCGTCTTCTCATCAGAGTTGAGTCCGATGCCGACTGGATCCAGGCGTGGGTGGATGGAGAGATCCTAACTGGTAATCTTGAAATAGATCAAATAACTCAGGAATGGGCACTAAATCTTGAAGAGCCGTTTGATCCTGACGACTCCTTCCCACTAGCACGCTTGTATTCAGAGGAGGCGAGGAATATGTGGGCACTTTCAGCCGGATTAGAGGGTACTGAGGGTATTCGATATGCGTATCCGGTAACGTATCTAGGAGATGGTGATACCATTGAACTGGCGCCCCATGATGAAGCTATTGATCTTGCGTACTCAAGGGGATTCGGCGACTGTCCGTCGGGTTGTGCGCTACGCCACTATTGGCGATTTCGCGTTACGGTCGACGGCGCTGTCGAGTTTTTGGAGAGCTACGGGGGCCCGCTTCCGTAGGGCTCACCCCATATCCAGATTCCTGAGGTAGTTGCGGAAGGTCCGCTCCTGCCGCGAGGCGAGTTCGCGGAGCCGCTCAATCTCGGCGCCATTTCGGTCGATGTGCGTCTCCTGCTCGTCCAGTTTCCGAAGCAGGCGGCGGTAGTAGGCAGTTCCCGCTTGTACGGCCGTCATGTTACCGCGAATGCGCTCCTGGTCTTGCGTAATCTCAGCCAGCTCCGTTTCCAGAGTTGCGATCTCACGCTCAGTTTCCGCCCAGTCTTGGCGCAGCCTCACAGCCTGCTGGATGGCTTGCCGCACGGTGGCCGGCAAGCCGGAGTTGCTCGCTGCATACAGCGTCAGCGTGGACAGGTTCTGGTTTTGAAGGACGATGCGCTCGCCCGCCGTGATTGACTCACGAACGCGCAACGTATCGCGCCCGTTGGGCGCCAATTCAATGCGGTAGCGATCCAACTGGCCAACCTGCTCAACAGGTTCGGGCGTGTCAATGAGTTCGGTGCCAGCCCGCCGGTTGTGCTCAATCAGGATCGTACGCGGCGAGTCCCCGCGGTTCGTAATCCGGTATGACCTCTCGTAAATCGTTCGGCGTTGCAAGCGCAGGATGCCATCCACAATGCGCCCTGTTACGACCCGACTGGGGCCGGACGATTGGGGGCTTGCATCGATGATCAAATCCTGATCGATGGCGAAGGAGAGCAATCGATCCCTGCCCGGTTTGAGGTCGTCGAGCAACGCATCCCCGGCATACCCCTCGTCAAAAACAGTCATGGGCCGCCGAGCAGGTACTTGTCCGTCGTATTGGTCAGGCGAACGCCACGCATGGCATTGCGCTCCATCACTGACTCGTTGTAAATGCTTAGCCGCTCCACACGAACAGCGTCGGCCACGATGGGCAGCATGGCCGAGCCGTGCCTCGGGAGGGTGACTTCACCCAGCGAATACTGGAAGAACTCGCCGATATCTCCGGAGGTGCCGGTTGCAGCGATGGTGGTAATATCGATTACGCCTGACATGGCGTCGCCGTAACGTGGATCTATCGTGCCGATGAGGCGCTCTTGTTCGGAAACAACCCTAGGTACGCCAATCGCATCCCTCTGAATGAGCGGACGTTCGTAGGCTCCCGAAACCTCATCCGTTGCCGGCCCCACGCCCTCCTGGTAGCGTTGTGGGGCTACCAGGCCGTTGGTTTTTACCTGCACAACCGGCCGGGATATGTAGAGCGGCGTATACAGATCCTGGACAAACGAAATAGGCTGCCCACTCACCAGCGATAGCTCAACGTTAGTCCAGTCGCTTTCGGTGGGGTTCTCTACCAGCGCCCAGCCTTGCAGTGTGCCTTCTCCCTCGTCTTCATCGGGAAGGATCAGGCGGTAGCTGGTCTTCCACACGGGCGACTCGATGACGTAGCCAAACCGAACCGTTCGGTGCCCACCGCCCCTGAACTGGAGGTGCATAGGTTTCTGGTCGGTACTCCGGGCATTGGCGAGGGCTTCCAGGGCGCGCATCAACTCCTGCCGGAGCAAGGGATCGACAAGCTGCACGCCGCGAGCCGTATCCAGGCGGACATTCCTCAACCCGTCTCTCGACATCACCGTGAGCACCGGAGCCGTAACCACTGTCTGACCCACGGCAAATTGCTGGTTGCTGACGCCCAGCACCGTTCCGCGTACGCGCCCATCCGGCGAATCCACTTCCACTTCTGCGCCGCGAAGCTGGCCAAGCACGCTCGAAAGCGACGTGGCGTTGGTCAGGTTGACGGCGAAGGCTCCAAGTGTTCGCCCAATGGGTGCTTCGGAGGGATACGTAACTCCGGCGATCCTGCCTCCGTGGTCCTCAATCACCAGCGATTTTAGCACGTCGTTTAAGGTGCGCTCCGAGAACCGAAGCACTACGTCGGTATCACCGCTGATGGAGCCCTCGTGCTCGAAGTAGCCGACGCCGCTCGTGAAGAGGACAACCCGCCGAACGGGCACGTCGGCTGTTGTATCAGGTTGCGCACGTACAACAATGGGGAGGAAGAGGAGGAGGGCGATGTAGCGAATACGCATGGCCGAAACGGATTGCTGTTAACGGTTTGAAATGAGCAAGCCGAGTATCGGCGTATTCAGTTGACCAGTAAAGGCCTTCGCCGTGCCGGGTACTGATTTATCCCTGGTATTATTTGACCACCTTCAACGTTCGCTCCAACTGCTTGAAGTGCCGCGAAGTGTGTACCGCCAAAAACTGAGCACTCTGACTCAGCGTCATCGGGCCGCTTATGGGGTGGCGGATGAGGCCGACGTTGAGCAATTCTTCAGGTATTGAGCCAAGGATGGCCTCCCACTGAGTTGGGAAGCCGCGCCAACCCTCGCAGATCTCCTCGTAGGTCATACCAGCCGGGGCCGCAGCCGAGGCACCCTCGGGTACCTTGAACTTCTTCGGTGAGCGGAGCGCGACGATCAGCGCGAGAAACTTTGCGCGGGACGGTTTGCCGAGTTCACGGCGTTCGCCCTCCGGGTCCAGTTGCCGCTCCAGGCCGCGCAGAACGGCAAGCTCCGAGCGGTAGACGTGCTCCGCAATCTCAACGGGCGACCACGTCTCGGGCGTGGGCTTGGTCGTGCGTACGTCTGGAGGCAGGGCGTCCAGGGCCTCCACGAATGCACCACGCTGAGTATTGAGTCGGTCAACAAGACTAACAAGCTTAGAAAACATGGCCGTAGTTCCGTTCGTGGAGCCGGAAGCTACGGTGGCATCTGGCAGAATTCTGGTACTCAGGCCAGCGGATGCGGCGAGCTGAGCGGATTCCAACGGGGCATGGCCGGCCGGTCCTGCTGCATCGTTTGCATGCTCTCTTGATCACGGGCGTGGTCTTCCAGCCGCTCGATGCAGTTTGTGTAGCGCGACCACGCGGATGGATCTCCGTGGAGCCAGTCTTCTCTGGCTTGTGTAAGCGCGCGGGCGACGAGTGGTGAGTTTGACGACATGATGCTGATTGCAGGTGAAATTGGGAGTGGAACGATTTCTACGCAGGCAACCATTGGACCGGACCCATAACCCCACCGGTTTCATGTTCTGGGGTTCACTGTGCAGGTAGATTCGGAACCCTCGCCGCACGATCCGGCTCAATTCAACCCTGTTTCCAGCCTGTTTGTTGATGTCCGAAGCCTCCCCAGAACCCCTCGTTGAAGCCATCCGAAAGCGCCTCGCAGCCGTTCGCGAGCGCATCGAGAAGGCTTGTTCCCGCGTGGGGCGGCGGCCGGAGGAGATCACGCTGATCGCGGTGACGAAGACGTTCTCGCAAGAAGTTGTGCAAGCGGCCGTTGCGGCTGGGCTTATGGACTTTGGCGAGAACCGTGTTCAGGAGCTCATCACAAAAAGCGAAGTCGTGCCGGGCGAGGTGCTTGGTGGCGTCATCCGCTGGCATCTGATTGGACCCCTCCAACGAAACAAGGCGAAGGACGCTGCCCGGTGTGCCGATTCCTTCCACGCACTGGACAGCCTGCGTCTGGCAGAGACCCTCAATCGTCGTGCAGAATTATTGGACCGTATCGTACCCTGCATGGTGCAGGTCAATGTATCCGGCGAGGCTACGAAATCGGGAGTGGCTCCCGAAAACCTGCCCAAACTGCTGAATGGTCTCGGCTCTTTCTCAAACCTCAGCATCACTGGCTTGATGACGCTCGCTGCCCCGGCCCATTCCGCTGCCGAACTCGAAACCCTGGTACGCCCTCAGTTTCGGAGATTGCGCGAACTGGCCGAGGCTCATGATGTCGGCCATCCCACCAGTCAACTCCGCCACCTTTCGATGGGCATGAGCGGGGATTTTGAAGTGGCCATTGAGGAAGGCGCTACCCACATCCGGCTCGGCTCGGTTCTTTTTGGCGCTCGCGGCGGCTAAAGCGAGACCTCGACTGAGGTTTTTCTTAGTTTTCCACTTAGGCCGAGGATCATGTCACCCCGGCATTCCAGTTCCCCCACGATTCCGGGGTGCGCTTGGTTCGTTTTGCGAGCGCGGTAGTTCTCCGGTTTCAGCATAGCACCGCCATGAGACTTTCCCCCCTGGAACTCCGCAAGCACCAATTTGCCAAGCGATTCCGATTCAAGGGATACGACCCTGATGAAGTGAACGGATTCGTGCGCCAGATGGCCGACCAATGGGCCGAATTGCTGGAGGATAACCGGCGGTTGGAGGAGCGCAACAATGAGTTGGCAGGCAAGCTGACCCACTACGAAAAGGTGGAGCTCGCCCTGCAAGAGGCGCTGGAAACGGCCCGCCACACGGCTCGCCAAATAGAGGACAACTCGGAGAAGAAGGCCAAACTCACGGTAGAAGAAGCCGAATTGCGCGCTCAGCGCATGTTGCAGGATGCCGAGCAGGAGCGGTATGCCGTTAAGCGGGATTTGATCAACTTGAACTCGCGGCAGAGTGAAATTGCGGCTCGGATGCGCGCCTTCCTGATGGCAGAGATGGAGGTGCTGGCTCAGTATCAGGGGGATGACCCCATTGGTTTCATTCGGTTGGTATCGGCGCAGGAATCGGGCGCTGCCGGGTTGCTTCCTGAGCCAGTTGCACAGCTCAGAGCCTCCAATGAAGACGTGCCCAAAGAGGCGACTCCTTCGGTGGCGAAGGAGGACGAGGGTGTTGATGATGCCTTGCCCGTCTCGATGGAGGAAGCGGAGCAACCCACAGAATCCGTAACCACTCCTGCGGAGTCACAGGCGGTTGAGGAACCGGTTTCGACTTTCGAACCACCAGCAGTTGAGGAACCGGTTTCGATTGCTGACCCGCCTCCTGCCAATGAATCGGAGGTGGCTATTAAGCCACAGGCTGTCGAGGAGCCGGTTTCGGCTATCGAGCCACCGGTCGCCGAGGAACGAGTTTCGACTCTCGAACCACCGGCCATTGAGGAACCGACGGTGACCGTAGAACCACCACCGGCCCCCTCGGCCGAGCCCTCCGCTTCCGAGCCTGCTATCGCATCTGAAACGGTAGAGGCCTCTTATAGCGAGTCACCCAGCGCCACGCCTCCTGCCGCTCCTCCGCCCCTGCCGGTGAAGGAGGCTCCGCCTCCCGTTCCTGAGCCCGTTTCACCGTTCGAGCCGCCTGCGCCTGTCCGGCCGCCGGTTGAAGAAGCGGCTATACCGGCGCCGAAGATGGAGCCTACCGTCCTTCCGTCTGTTGAGGAACTGGTTGCGCAGACGCCGCCTCCGCCTCCGCCTGTACCAGCGGCGGCTGTGGATGCGGATGCCGGCCCAACCTACCGCGACATGCTCTCCGGTACTCAGTCGGGTAATCCGTCTGTGTCGGGTAATCCGTCTGTGCCGCCGGCAGAAACGCAGAGCGATCCATTCAGTTCGTCTTTCTTCGAGTCGCACTTTCTTGGTGGAGAGAAGCCGGCCGAAGCCGATTCCCCCGAGCCCGTACCCGGCTCTGACGCGGCTCAGAAATGGAGCCTCCGTTCGCTGGTAACCGGCGATGGCGACACCGAAGCGACGCCAACCTCGCCCTCCGACGAAGAGCGCGAGCGCATCCGCCGCATTCTGGAGGACCTGGATTGATAGGGGAAAGCTAGAAACGCTGAAAAATGAATGGAGAAGGAAGAAGGGAGAAGTGTGAATGCGAGATCAGCCCTAACTCCTGACATCTGTCCTCTGCCCTCCGTCCTCCGCCATCGTTCTCCCACCCACCCTTCCCAACCCATGTCGTACGACCTCGACGCCTACCGCAACCAGGTAAACGAGGCGGCGGACTATCTCCGCGAAGAACTCGGAACAGATGCGCGCGTCGGGCTGATTCTCGGTACGGGCCTTGGCAAACTGGCAGAGGAAATTGAGGGTGCCAAGACGGAGGAGTACGGTGACATCCCGCACTTCCCGGTTTCGACCGTGGAGAGCCACCACGGAAGGCTTTTAAGTGGAACGCTCGGCGGCGTACCCGTGCTCGCCATGCAGGGCCGCTTTCATCTGTACGAAGGCTATGACGGCAGGCAGATCACCTTTCCGGTTCGTGTGATGAGGCAGCTTGGTGTGGATACGCTGCTCGTCTCCAACGCAGCCGGCGGCATGAACCCGCTCTTCCGTCGGGGCGACCTGATGCTCCTCACCGACCACATAAATTTGCAGGGGATGAACCCGCTCACTGGCCCCAACGCCGACGAGTGGGGACCGCGCTTCCCCGATATGAGCAAGCCGTACGACAAGGGGCTACGTGACATTGCCGAACAGGCCGCATTGGATCGTGCCATCCGGCTTCAGCAGGGCGTCTACGTGGCCGTGGAAGGACCGAACCTGGAAACGCGCGCCGAGTACCGTTTTCTCCGTTTTATCGGCGCCGACGCCGTGGGGATGAGCACCGTGCCGGAAGTCATCGTAGGCAACCACATGGGGATGCGCTGCATGGCCATCTCCGTCATCACCGACGAGTGCTTCCCGGACGCCCTCGAACCGGTTTCGATAGAAGATGTCCTCGCCGCCGCCGCCGAGGCCGAACCCAATCTGACTGCGATTATGCGGGCTGTGGTCGAGGAGATTGGCTCCTAATTCGCTGGGTATTGCGTATCTACTTCTATCTGTAACATTCCAGGACGGCCCCATGGACGATGAATTGGATGATGACCTGGGCGACGAAGTTTGGGACGAACACCGCTGGGAAGAAGAACTGAAGCGCAACGACGAGCGCGTAGACCGGATGATGCGCCTGCGGGAGGTCTACAGTGAAACGAATCCGCCTCCGCATGACAAGGCCCCGGAGACCGTCCAGAAAGCGTGGTACTGGGCGATGGACGACTGGATCAATCGCCAGATGGGCTGGGACGAGTTCGCCGACGAGATGAAGGAGTACCGCGAATCGGGAGAAGCCGACGAAGAGCCGCTGCCGTTTTCGGAGCACGATCCGGAGTTCGCCGCCGAACTCGATGCCCTCGCCGAAGACGACGATGACGACGAGCCGTTTGGCATCGACGATTGGCACGACGACCCACTCTATCAGGAGACCGAAAAGCTGGCGGACGTGGTGATCGAATGGAGCAAGCGCCTCCCTGATTCGGCGGGGCCGGAGGTGTACGAGGGCTTTTACATCAACGCCCTTCAGATCGGCGCGAAAGTGGTCAATGCGCACGCATCGCTTCGGTACGAGAGCCTTGATTCGCTCGGCCGCCGGATCGCCATGCTGAAGAGGGCGCTCGGCTACGCCAACAAGGCGCTCGAAGACCTGCAAGGGTTGAAAGGCGGCCCGTTCGTCACCGGCACCGAATACCAGCAGATGTACCTCCTCACGTACGAGGCCCGCAACGCTGTGGCCCTCGCGGTCCAGGAAGCGCGCGACCGCTTCGAGCGGGGTGGAGTGTAGGGACGGTCAGAAAACTGCCCCCTTCTCAAGGGGGCTCCCCGCCGCAGGCGGGGTGGGGGTTGCCAACACGTGGGCGTTGGGTTGTGGGCAAGAGACGGATCGG
>JADFLK010000047.1 GCA_022564455.1 Bacteroidota bacterium | reverse complement strand
GTCTTCATTCGTGAATGTGATCTCCGTGCCCGCCGTCGGGTTGATCTCGCGGACGACGTCATCGTTGGGTGTTCCGTCGAGGTCGAAGTCGAACCGCCAATAGGCATGATGATTGTGGTATTCGAGGGCACAGGCTGAACCACTGTTTGACGCCATCGAATACTCCGGCCAGATGCGACCGTCCGTGTAGAAGTGCCACTTCATCCGATAGCGATACCAGCCTGCCAGCATATGGGCCGTCAGGATGAGTTCGGTTTTGAATTCTTCAACTGCTACACCGGTGAAATTGGGCTCCTGACCCGGGGGAGCGGAGTCGTCACCCATCGGAAATTCACAGGTAGTCTTCACTTCGCCGGCTGTCGCGTCGGCAAAGCAGGATTCTGCTCCGGCGCGAATGCCGTCCGTGTGGAATTCCGATTCCTGATACTGCCAATCCCGAAAGCAAGTACATCCACCGGGGGTTGGATCGTACTCGACGTTGAGGACGGGTACGTGCGCGCGGTCGAACACCTTGTGGCCGGTGTAGTATACATCAACGAGCTCGAGGCCGGAGCCGTCTGAGCCGGTGCTATTTGCCGGCCGGATGAAGTCGAAGCTCCACAGGGGGTTGGCGGCAGGCCAGTCGATATGGCCCATGATCGTGCCTTCCGATCCCCCACACGTGTTGATGGTTGCGTTGTACTGGGCAGCAGCAGGCAGCGCTGTCAAGCCCAATCCGAGCGCAGCGATGAAGAGGGTTGTAGAAACACGCATGATTTGGTAAGGTTTTCGCTCGGGCTGGTTACCGCGATGGTTGGGGGTTACCGTTGAAACGGGTAGCGTTGCCGTCGGCCGAAGGATCGAAGTCTCTCGAGACCAGCGTGCCGTCGCGAACGTCCACCACGATGTAGCGGATGCGGTCGACCCTGCGCGCAACTCTATCCACGTTGAACATGTCGAACTGGAGGCAGCGCGAGCCGGGGCCGCACGGGTGGCCTGCTTCACGCTGGAGGACGAAACCACCTTTAAGCTCGGGGTTCTCGGCCTGCTCGTACAGTTCACTCAGCACCGGATCAGCGAAGATGACGGCGCGCGCCATCTCGATCTCCGCCGGGGTCGGTCCGACCAACGACATGTTTCCGACGGTGCGTTTGATGAGGGCGCCGCTCTCGTCCGTGATGGTCCGTGCATATTCACCGGCGTCGGCATTGTAGGTGATGGTGAAGATCCAGGTTGCCCTGGAGCCGTCGTCGAGTTTGACGTTGTCAATCCACGAACGGATAACCCGTTCGCCGGTGGCGTTCTGCGCGTTAGCGGCAGGGAACGCTCCAAGAAGAATCGCCGGCAAGAGCAGGCTGAAGAGGGTACGTCGCATGGGATTGGTCGCAAGGGACCGGGAGGATGGCAGTCAACCCTGCAAGGTGCGAGAAATCCGGGCCAAAAGCAAGGCGATGCAGGTTAACCCCTTGAAACGTTACGCTTTGGTTTGCGCGGAAATAGGAACGAAACGGCATTCCGGCGCCGTGGAAAGTGTCTTATGCAGGCCACAAGAATATCCCCTTGGAACAGGGAGACATTCTTGCGGCCCAAGCAACTCATGTGCCTCCCTCAACACTGGATGCCCATCATAACCAGCAAGGCAGGACATCCGTGGCTGCATGCGTTTCGCAGGCTATGTGTCCCTCAACACTGGATGCCCACCATAACCAGCAGGGAAGGGACGATCAGCCAAAGCAGACCCTTGGCAAGGAACAGCAGAAACCCGGCCACGCCCAGGCGTGCAACCATTTTTCTTACCCGCTTGCCGCCGGAAGAACCGTCCTGGATGGGTGTGTTGGGGAGCGATGATGCCATTGGCCTCAACAGAGGAAGACACGTGAGGAGGTTATATTGAATACCCAGATAAAATGTTCTGACGCTACGGGCGGTCCGTAATTCCGTGGCACTCAAATCCGCGATTACTTGATGAAGTCTGATAAGACCACGGCTCCCGATGAAGACGCTCGTTTTACCACAAGCGATCTCATCTCCCCGGAGGACACCGGAAACGGCTCGCCGGTTGCGCCTGCACCGGACAGCCCTACGCGTGTTCTTTTGGATTACGAGGGCGGCCTGGATGTCACACCCCTGGGTCCGGAGGATTTCGAGCCGGATATTTTGAGGGCGGCGCTGCGCACCATGATGACCTCGCGGCGGCTGGATGAGAAGATGCTGACGCTGCTCAAGCAGGGCAAAGGCTTTTTCCACATTGGCGCCTCCGGCCACGAGGCCGCACAGGTTGGTCTCGGTTTCCACCTTCGGGGCGGCCACGACTGGTTTTGCTTTTACTACCGCGACCTCGCGATGGCGCTCTCGATCGGCTACACGCCGGAGAACGCACTGCAGGCCCACTTCGCGAAAGCAGGTGACCCCAGCGGCGCCGGCCGGCAGATGCCCGAGCACTTTGGCCACCGCGACCTCAACATCATGACGACCTCCTCGTCGGTGGGGGCGCAGTTCATGCCTGGCGTAGGCTTTGCGTTAGCCGCCCAGCGGGATGGCACCGACCAGATTGTCTACATCTCCGGTGGGGATGGCTCCACGAGCCAGGGCGCGTTCCATGAGGCGCTCAATTGGGCGGCAAGGGCCAAGGCCCCGGCGTTGTTCCACATCCAGGATAACGGCTACGCCATTTCGGTTCCGGTTAAAGACCAGACGGCTGGTGGCTCCATCTACCCCATGCTCGGTGGCTACCCCGGCCTCGTTCGCGTCCGATACGACGGTACCGATTTCTTCACGACGTTCGCCGTAAGCAAGGCGGCTGTAGAGCACGTGCGCTCAGGCAATGGCCCTGTTGCGCTTTTGGCTGATGTGGTTCGGCTCCTCCCTCATTCGTCGTCCGACGACCACCGCAAGTACCGTGAAGAGGACGACCTTGCGTCCGACCGCGACCGCGACCCTGTCGTGCGGATGGCCGCACAACTCGTGCAGGCAGGCATTATGGCCGAGGGCGACGTAGCCGCGATGCGCGAAGACGTGTCTGCCGAGATCAACGACCTGGCCAAATCGGTTGAGGCGCAGCCCGAATCGACGGACGCTACGTCGCACGTCTACTTTGAGGGCACAGATGAGCTTCAGTACGAGTTGCCCGGCCCCGAAGGCGATCTTATCGTGATGGTGGATGCCATCAACCATGCCCTCGACGAGGAGATGACGCGCGACGACCGCGTGCTGGTGTATGGCCAGGATGTCGGCGCAGGCAAGGGCGGCGTGTTTACGGCCACGAGGGGTCTTGCCGAGAAGCACGGCGCCGACCGCTGCTTCAACTCGCCGCTTGCCGAGCACTCCATCATCGGCTCGGCCGTCGGGCTGGCCGCCGCGGGTTGGAAGCCTGTGGTCGAAATCCAGTTTGCCGACTACATCTGGCCGGGTATGCAGCAGATCCGGAACCAGGTGTCGTCGTTCCGTTACCGCTCCAACAATGCGTGGAGTTGCCCGATGGTGATCCGCGTACCCTGCGGTGGCTACATCCACGGCGGCCTCTGCCACAGCCAGAACATCGAGGCCATTTTTGGGCACTTCCCCGGCCTGAAAGTGGTGTTGCCCAGTACCGCAGCCGACGCCAAGGGGCTGCTGAAAACAGCCATCCGCTCCAACGACCCCGTCCTCTTCCTGGAGCACAAGGCGCTCTACCGCCAGGGGCCGGCCCGCAGCCCTGAGCCGCACGACGACTACCTGGTGCCGTTCGGCAAGGCGCGCATCGCCCGTGAGGGAACCGACCTTACCATCGTCACCTGGGGCGCGATCGTTTACAAGGCGCTCAATGCGGCCAAGGCGCTGGCGAAGGAAGGGGTTTCGGTTGAAGTCATCGACATCCGGTCGATTCTGCCTCTCGATACGGAGGCCATCCTCTCGTCAGTCCGCAAAACCAACCGCGTCCTCGTGGCCTACGAGGACTACGAGTTCATGGGTTTCGGGGCCGAGATCGCTGCGCAGGTAGCCGACCAGACGTTCGAGCACCTCGATGCCCCGGTAAAGCGGCTGGCCGGAGCCTTCAGCCCAACGCCTTACGCAGATGCGCTGGAGAAGGAAGTGCTTCCACAAGACGCCGACGTGCTCAATGCCGCCCGCGATATTCTGGAGTATTGAAGTCACCGTATTGAAGCCGCCATATGAAGGAACGTCGTGGCGACTGCCGATATGGCATCGCCTGTCAGCCGACTCCACAGCCTGATATCCACAACCTGATTGACGAGTACCATGATGCATCGCACTCCCCACTTCCTCCTCCTTGTATTGGCGTTCGCAGCCGTGCACGCCGTGCAAGCCCAGGGTGTTCTCACCTTCGAGACCGAGTCGCACGACTTTGGCTCTATCACGGAGGGCGAGAAGCCGACGTACACCTTCCGGTTTACCAACACCGGCGACGAGCCCGTAACCATAACGCGCGTTCAACCCTCGTGCGGATGCACGGCGCCGTCCTACTCCACCGAGCCGGTACCCCCCAACGAGATGGGGGAAATCACAGTGGAGTACAACTCGGAAGGACGGCCGGGTGATTTTAACAAAACGATTTCCGTGCAGGCAGGCGGCACAGCCAACAGCTACACGACACTTCGGATAACCGGCACGGTCATTTCCGTCAACATCCATAACGGGGCGGTTCAGGGCGGCGTAGTGTTCGATGCCGATACCCACACGTTCGACGATTTGCATGCGGGTGATCGCGCGATACACACCTTCCGTATGCAGAACACAAGCGAGCACCCACTGACGATTAGCGAGGTGCGAGTGTTTAGCGACGTTGTCGAAGTCGTCTTTCCGAATCGCCTCATCTTCCCAGGTGAGATCGTCAACATTGAGGTGTCTGTAGAGCGCCCGGAAGCTGTATTAGGCCACCGAGGTGAACTGGATGTGGCCATCGTGCTATCCACCGACGATGCCGACCAGCCTATCAAATCGCTCCGCCTTCGCGGCCGGCTGCTTACCGAAGACCAGGCGTCCGATACGCAATCAGCGAACACGCAGTGATGCATGCGTGAGGTCTTGGGTAGCTGTACCCTTTAAAATGGGCGCCTTCGGCAAGGAGTCTGTCGGTTTGCCGCCGCAGTAGAATCATCCTGAACCCGATAGACTCCTTGATTCGGCGGTGCTTAGTTTTTTGCCTCGTCAGTATCACAGGGGCCGATTACATTAAGTGGCTATCACAGTGTCGACTATCACAGTGTCAATGCCACCGAGGCCAATGCCACCGAGAAAAACTCTGCTGAGAATGACTCTGCCTCTCGTCCTTGCCCTGACACTCGCTGCCTGCACGGTAGCTCCCGATGCCGGTCCCCCTCCCGATGCTCCGGCTGTACCTCCTGCGGCCGATTACGAGGCCACACTGACGCGCATCGTGCAGGCAGTGGTTACGCCAGGCGGCCTGGTAGATTATGTACGTCTGAGTGCTGAGTTTCAGGCCGAGTTCGATAGCGTGCTTGCGGCCGTAGAGCAGTTCGATCCGGCCCGTCTGTCGTCCGACGCGGAGAAGCTGGCCTTCTTTATGAACGCCTACAACGTGAGGATGCTCAAGAACATCCTCGACGCGCCGGGGCTGATCAACATCGAGACGGAGGGGCGGTTCGATGACTTTTTCAGTACCCCGTTTCGCATAGCCGGCTTCAATATGACGCTGAACCAGCTTGAAAACGGCATCCTGCGAATGAAGGATACCGTGGATGGCCAATCCCTTCCGACCGGGCTCATCGCCATGCGCCCCAACGAACTCGATCCGCGCATCCACGTCGGGCTCAACTGCGCGGCCGTGTCGTGCCCTAAACTGCGGCAAGAGGCCTTTCGGGCGGCCGTTGTTTCCACCCAGCTCGATGCTGCTCTGTCCGATTTCGCCGACAGCCCCAAGCTGGCAAACGCCGATGGAGCTTCGCTTACCATTTCAAGTTTGATCGATTGGTTTGGTGAGGACTTCGATGCCACGGGCGTTCCCGTCGGCGACTATTTCCTGGCCGTCATGAGCCCGACGCGGCCGAGCTTCGGAACCATTCAATCCGTTTTTCAGGGAAACGACACTGCTGGAATTCGAGCGGTGGTGGCCGGAGAGCAAACGTATAGGTTTGCCTACGACTGGACCGTCAACCGAGCCAACTGATAGCATGAGTCGGCTCTTGCTCTTTCCATGTATGATGGTACTCCTGCTTTGGAGCATACCATCCGCCGGAGCTCAGGCTTGGACGCAGGAAGCGGGGCACGCCTACGTCAAGATCTCACAGAGTTTTGCAGCAGCGAGTTCACGGTACGACGCCGACGGAACCGTCGTCCCCTACAACGAGACCACCAACGGCTCCTTCCGCGACCGAAGTACGTACCTCTACGGTGAGTTCGGCGTAACGAGCCAGCTAACACTTGCTGCGTCGGTGCCCTACAAGCGGATCTATATAACCGACGAGATGTTCGGGCCGACCTTTGAGCGGGAGTCGTTTGCCTGGGGTACGGCCATCGTCGGCGCCCGGTACGACATCGGCCCCGCACTCGGGCTTTCGCCGGACGGCCCAACGGTGTTGGCCGCAAATTTCGGCGTGGGCATACCGATGGGGTACACACGGAACTACGACCCGGCGGTTGGGCCCGGCCAGTTGGATCTCCAGGCGACGCTAAACATCGGGCGAAGCCTCTGGCCGTTACCCGCCTACGTCCAGGCAGGCCTTGGCTACCGCCGCCGCACAAGCTCCTTCGGGTTCTCGGCAGCGACGGTTTGTATGAATGACCTGGTAGATGCGGATGGCCATGCGTGCCTCGCCGACGAGGATGCCCGCCGCAACTATGGCGACGAGTTTCTCTTTAGCGCAGCGGGGGGTGTTACACTCGGCCCGTTTCTCTTCCAGGGCCTCGTTGATGCACACTGGTCGGTTTCGGCCCCAGTGCCGCCCGAGGGGGTTACCGTCATCCTCCCGGAAGGGTTTGAGTTGCAGCGGTACATCCTCGTTGGGGCTGGCGTTACCGTTTACGGACCGCTGGATTTTGGATTGAGCGTTCAGACTTTTGGCGCTTTGCATGCCCAAAATGCGCTGGGAGGTAGCCAGATCTTTGTAGGGCTGGAGCGAAAGTTCTAGGGGGATTCGGAATGCCCTGATGCTCCGAGTGCTCTTCCGTATACTAGGCGGAGCAAACAGAATACTTTATGAAAGCACACTGCCTGATGGCAACTTAGTAGATGATACTCGGCAATACCTCCGTCCATTCGAATAGAGGCCTTCCGATTCTGTTCCTGTTCCTGGCCATTGCTGGATGCCGAAGCACTGTGGTTGGTCCACCCGATATCGTTGAGCCGACTGAGACGGTTTTGTTCTCAAGCGACATTTTCCCAATTCTGGCCCAGAATTGTGCATTATCCGGATGCCATGCGGGCTCAGGTACAAACGGGGTTCGACTTGGGAGCTACGCGGAGGCCACTTCCAGCGTCGGCCTCCAATACGGCGAACTCGTGATTCAGCCGTTCAACGCTGACAGCAGCCCGATCATTGACAAAATCAGCGGTATCCCCGAGTTCGGAGTCCGGATGCCGTTCGGTCGAACGCCGCTCACGGCAGATCAAATTGGCCTGATTCGTGCGTGGATCAATCAAGGCGCTCGCGACAACTAATATCCCCATCGCTATGTATTTGACCCGATTTACAGGATTCCTTCTCGTTTCCCTCTCGGTTGTTCTGATGCCTGCTCAGGCACAGAAATATGGGACGCAGCGGGGGACAGTCGAATTCACCTCGCGTGTACCGCTGCACACGTTTACGGGCACGTCAGACTACCTGTCCGGGGAAATTGACCTGGAGAACCGCACCGTCGACTTTTTTGTCGATTTGGAGACCCTGCGTACCGGTATCGGAAGGCGCGATCGGGATATGCGAGAAGCCCTGGAGACCGACGACTATCCGTTTGCCGAGTTTACCGGACGCCTCCTCACGCCATTTGACCCCGAAGCTTTAGGCGCGCAACGAGTGCGGGTACAGGGCACGTTCAAAATCCACGGTGTGAGCCGTACGATGACTGTATCGGGAACGCTGGAGAAAACGGGTAGCCAGATTCGCATGATTGCCGACTGGAACATCAACCTCCACGACTACAATATCGAGCCTCCTCGGCTTCTGATAGTGCGGGTGAACGAGGTACAGGGAATCCACATTAATGCACTCCTTTCGCGCCGCTAGGAGCCTGTCGGGTTTATGATGATTCTACTACGGCGGCGTTCGATCGGCCCATTTTCTCGCTCTTTTTCGTTATCCCGCAGTACTGCGGGGCTCTCCAAAAGACCGGCGGAATTTGCTCGATTCCCCACTCGCCTCTTCACTAACCCCTAAATCCGACAGACTCCTAGGTATCGATATGGTCTATCCACGAGCATTCCCGTTCCTGGCCCTTTTTCTGCTAGCGATGCCTGCGTGGGGGCAGGTACCGCGGGTCCGGGCTGATGCGAATCCTCCCGTCGAGGATCTGTTCAAAGCGCCGAGCATCATCACGATCCAGTCCGTTACCGGGCTTCCCGCGCGTAATCTCAACGTCACCATTCATCATGCTTTTGCACGTGTTAACGCCGGCGCGAAAGGCCTTTTCGGTCTGGATGGCCCCGCGAATATCCGGATCGGGATTGACATTGGCTTGACCGACTGGCTGTCTGTTGGCGTGGGGCGGTCGCGTTTTGACCGGCAATATGACCTACGCTCGAAGATTACGGTTTTGCGGCAGCGGCAGAACGACTCCATGCCGGTGCAGGTGGCTGTTACGGGCAATGCGGCCATTACAACCGTCAGTTCCGAGGAGATGGATTTTGTTGACCGGATGAGCTATGGTGGAGCGCTGCTGATTGCTCGGCGGTTTTCAGACCGCGTGAGCCTGCAAGTTGCGCCGATGATTGGGCACGCCAACACCGTGTTTGTGCAGCGCGCGCCGAACGGCATCCTGACCCCTGAAAACACCGTGTTTGCCGTTGGGTTGGGAGCGCAAGTTCAGGTGTCATCCTACTTTTCATTGCTGGCCGAGTATGTGCCTGTTGTCGGGCCACGCTCGGACGGCACGGCCAATGCGATGGCGGTGGGGTTAGCCATCGACACCGGCGGACACGTGTTTCAGTTGTTCATGTCAGGCTCACCGTACGCCGTCGAACAGCAGACCATCGGGCAGAATTCAGATAACTTCTTTGACGGAGATATCCGGCTTGGCTTCACTGTGAACAGGGTGTTTGGGCTATAAGAAAACGGATCGCTGGACGTCTCCCAACGTCTCCTGTCCGGCCTATCTCGCGTACGTTGCAGGCAAAGGGACTAGAGCCCCCGCATTTGGCTTGTTTTCAGACAATGCCCGCATGTCAGCGTAACTTCACCAAGTTTCGTTGAGCGTTGTCTTCAACACCATCTGCTTCGATTGACACGATTCATGCCTAAGCCAACGAACGGCCGCATTTTCCAGGTTAGTATCTCCAGTGGCGGCGTGCCGAAAGGGGGCGTTCCAGAGGCCTTTATAACAACAAACGGCCTGGAGGGCGACGCTGTGCAGCACTCTAAAATCCACGGTGGGCCGGAACGGGCTGTTTGCATCTATTCGCTGGAGAGAATCCACCTTCTGCAGGAAGAGGGCCATCCCATATTTCCAGGGGCCGTCGGCGAAAACCTCACCCTGACCGGGATTGACTGGCGGGAGATGATCCCAGACGCCGTGCTCAAGATTGGAGGCGAGGAGGGGCCACGCCTTCAGTTGGTCCAGGCCGTATCGCCGTGTAGCACCATCGCGGCGTACTTCAAGGATGGGGTCTTCAAACGTATTGACGAGGAGCGCCGGCCGGGCTGGGCGCGGTGGTACGCACGTATAATTCAGGAAGGGCCTGTACGAATAGGCGACTCCGTGCGTATCGAATCGTCGTAACGGAGGCAGACGGAAGCCAAGCACCAAATTTCAATTTCCAAGCGCCAAAGCAATCAATGTGGCCGGCTGAAATTAGTACTTGGAATTTGATTCTTGGATTTTCAGGACTATGTACAGCCTCCTACTTCCTCAAATTCGACTCTGGCGGTGGGTCCAACACAGCAAGTTTGGCCCGTTCTCTTAGACTCGCCAACGCGTAGATCAGAAAGAGCAGCACGGCTGCCACCAGCCCAATGATGTCGTAAAGCGTCAGCGACTGCTCGCAAATAACGAAGTGCGGGTTGTGGAAGGCCCAAACCGCGATGTTGGCC
>JADFLK010000046.1 GCA_022564455.1 Bacteroidota bacterium | reverse complement strand
GACGCCAGGATGGGCTCAGGATGATCTTTTCGAGGGGAAACCGGCCTGTTGGCGTGGCCGTGGCGGGAGAGCCCAGGGTGACCCGAATGGTTGGCCCGCGCTCGCCCGTGCGCGCGTCGCGCACGCTGAGTTCAAAGGTCGACGACTCGATCTCCATGATCAGTGCTGCGGAGGGTTCGGAATCCGCCCTGGCGGCTTGGAAAACCGACGCAATCGCGCACAACAGCGCGACCCTGAGGGCAGCCGAGCGCACGCGGGCCAAGCCAGTCGGCGCTGCGTATGCAGGACCGGTAGATAAATGCCGAGAACGCGGGGGGGAACTCCGAATCACGGGCGCATGATATCAGAACGCGCAACTCGGCCAAATCAAATCGAGGCGTCAGGCAAAAGTATCGATGTTCTGGCCCCGGGAGGGATCGGACTTCGCCGCCTCCCTGCGCTGGTTGGTTTCAACCTGCTCCGCGGCGCGGGCTGCGACCCGGACTTCCACCTTGCGCTCGGCTTCGCGAGACTTTGAAATCTCGGGCCCAGTTCTCTGAGTCGATGACTCGATCGATGAGGCTTCCACGACGTCTTGCTCCTTTCCCTCCGAGCAACCCCTGGTTCTTTCTATCTACCTACTCTCTATCGGCCCCGCTGCGAAAAATCGAGAATAATCTTTCACAAATTCCGGACGAAGCGCGCATGAACACTTACTCTCCTGCGCACTTCATCTTCATTTTCGCGCAATTTCAGAACTCTTCGCCGGGAAACCGCTGCGGCGGAGCCACAGCCGAGACCCGACCGTCTAGATGCAACTGAGCCCTAAACCCACACTGCAGACCCGTCGGCTCGCCGATGCAGCGACCCTCGCACACGCCCCCGAGGTGCCCCGGGCGATCCACAGCTGGTTCGGCCGGCTGTCGGACACAGGGCACCCGTCGCGCTTGATCGGAGAGTGTGTCCTGCAGCTTGCGCTCGGACTGCGGCCTGGCCATTACCGCGCCCACAGCCCTATTTCCCGCGACTCGCTGCTGTCGCTTGCCCCGCGCGCCGTACCGACGCGGATCGAACCTGCGACCGTCACCATTCCCACCACCGCGGGACCGCTCGACATCGTGACGAACAGAGGCCTCGAGGAGACCCAACTCGAGGTGCAGTCGGCTCCCTTCGCGGTCCTGGCCCTGGCGCTCGACCCGCTGCGGGGTGAGGTGATCGCCCTGGACGACGCACGTGCCGGCCTCACCGAGTAGCGCGTGCTCCGCGATGTACTCAAACAGCTTGTAGCCGGGTACGTGGATCTCCGCTCCTTCTACCTCCCGCTCTGCTTGCGCCCTGTAGCGCCCGTCCGTAATAAAGTGAGTGGCGCCAGGCGTAACCAACAGCACTCCGTTCGATCCCGTAAACCCGACCACCCACCGGATGTCGGGGAGAAACGTTAGGAGTGCCGCGTCGGCGCCGAGGTCGGCTAGACGCCTTCTGACGGTGTCGAGGCGGGAAGCCATCACCGCGTGGAGTAGTTCGGCGCTTCCTGCGTGATGGTGATATCGTGCGGGTGGCTCTCGCGGAGGCCGGAGGCCGTGATCCGCACGAACTGGGCCTCCTCCTGGAGGGCAGTGACGGACTCGCATCCGCAGTAACCCATCGCCGCGCGGAGGCCGCCGACCATCTGATGGATCGCTTCAGCCAGTGTCCCTTTGTAGGCTACCCGGCCTTCGATACCCTCCGGAACGAGCTTCTTTAGATCGTCTTCCGCGTCCTGGAAATAGCGGTCCTTCGAACCCTGGGCCATCGCGCTGAGCGAGCCCATTCCACGGTAGTGCTTGTATTTGCGGCCTTCGTACAGAACCGTGTCGCCCGGGCTTTCTTCAACTCCAGCAAACAGCCCACCCAACATCACCGTATCCGCGCCGGCGGCCAGGGCCTTGGGGATATCGCCGGTCTGCTTGATGCCGCCATCCGCGATGATGGGCACGTCGTACTTGTGGGCAGCCTCAGCGCATTCGAGGATAGCCGTAAGCTGCGGCACGCCGATCCCTGCCACGACGCGCGTGGTACAGATTGAACCTGGACCGATGCCGACTTTCACAGCGTCCGCGCCGGCGAGGATGAGGTCCTCGGCGCCTGTTGCCGTGGCCACGTTGCCGCCAACGACCTGCACGTCCCCGAACTCGCTCTTTACGGTTTCAACCATCTGGAGGACGTTTTCGTGGTGCCCGTGCGCCGTGTCGACCACGATGAAGTCCACGCCCGCTTCTACCAGCGCGGCCACGCGCTCGCTCGTATCGGCCGCGATACCCACGGCCGCACCGACGCGGAGCCGGCCGTATTCGTCCTTCGAGGCATTGGGGTGCCGGCGCTTCTTCTGGATGTCCTTGAACGTGATCAGCCCCCGCATGAACCCGCCCTCATCCACGATGGGCAGCTTCTCGATGCGGTGCTTCTGGAGGATCTGCACGGCTTCCTCCAGCGTGGTCCCTACCGGCGCGGTGACGAGAGGCGCCTGTGTCATGATAGATTCGAGGCTGGCCTCGCTGTCCACTTCAAACCGGAGGTCCCGGTTCGTGACGATGCCAACGAGGCGGTTCTCCTCGTTCACAACGGGAATCCCGCCAATGTGGTACCGCGCCATGTGCGCCTGCGCATCGGCAACCGTCTTTTCGGGCAGCAGCGTGATGGGGTCGCGGATCATCCCGCTCTCCGAGCGCTTCACGAGGCGAACCTGCCCCGCCTGCTCCTCTATGCTCATGTTCTTGTGGAGGACGCCCACCCCGCCCTGCCGCGCCATCGCAATGGCCATGTTGGACTCGGTTACGGTGTCCATCGCTGCCGAGAGCAGCGGCACGTTCAGGCTGATGCCCCGCGTGAGGCGTGAGCTCGTGTCCACTTCGCGCGGCATTACCGACGAGCGCGCCGGGAGCAGCAGAACGTCGTCGTACGTGAGGCCTTCTAGAACGATTTTCATGGGGCTGGGCTAGAGCGTACTACGTATTACGTAATACGATTTATCAAAACATAATGGCTTTCAGCTTCACTTTTCGCCGCAGCGCGTTGATCTCGTGGGGCTTCAGCTTCCGCCACTTTCCGCGCCGCAGATCGTTGAGGTTCAGGCCCGCGTAATGGGAGCGTTCGAGAGCCTTCACGGTATGGCCGAGGGCTTCAAACATCCTACGGACCTGTCGGTTGCGGCCTTCATGGATTTGTAATGCAACGTGCTTGTGGTCGCCGCCGACGTAGCTGATGTGGTCTGCCTTTGCCAGACCATCCTCCAGTTCCACGCCGTTCCGCAACCTGTCGATCTGGTCTGGCTTGACGGGCTCGGCAGTGGTCACGCGATACAGTTTCTCCACTTCGTAGCGAGGATGCATCAGCCGATGCGCGAGGTCGCCATCGTTGGTAAGGAGGAGGATGCCCGTTGTGTCGCGATCCAGCCTGCCCACCGGAAACAGACTCGCCTTCTCCCCTTCCGGAAGCGTCACCGCGTCCATCACCGTCGCCCGGCCTTTCTCGTCGTCTTTGGTGGTGATAGTGTCCTTGGGTTTGTTGAGGAGGACGTAGAGCGGGCTTTTCGGTTTCACCGGGCGTCCGTCCACCGTTATGTCGTCTTCCGGCGAAACCTTCGTTCCGAGCTCCGTTACTGTGGCTCCGTTCACGCGCACGCGGCCATCGGAGATGATGCTATCGGCCTCGCGGCGGGAGGCGATCCCAGCCTTCGCCATGAACCGGTTGAGGCGCATCGGGCCGGTCTCGGACGGAATCGGAAGTGTCTCCGTTTTGGGCCGGCCATGCCGCCTCTGCGTCATCTTCCGCCGCCGGGTCGACTTGTCTTTTGCGTTCACTCGGTTACTCATGTGGCACTTCTGTTCTAACGTTTTCTTCGACTTGCTCTTCGACATCTACGACGGCGTTGGTCGTGTGGATGTCTTCTTTATCAACCGTGTCCTTTACGTCAGCCAAGCTCTCAACGACGCCGACTGGTTCCTCTGATTCAGATTCGATATCACGCGCCTCTTCGATCCTAGCGTCCTCGGAGTCTGTTGCAAAGCCAATTTCTTCAACGTCAACCACGTTCTCTGCGACATCTGCTACCTCCTCCGTTTCAAAAACGTCAACCATCTCTTCAGACTCTTCTATGGTCTCCACGCCGTTCTCCGCGGAGCTTGCGGCTTCGGCTTCCATCATGGCCATTTCGGAGGCCAGCACCGCACGCTCCTTGCTGAAGGCCGGGTCTTCGAGCAACTCGTTAATCTCGCGCGGCCTCGGCAGCTCTTCCAGCGTACCCAATCCGAACTGGTCGAGAAAGTGCTCGGTGGTGCCATACAAGAGCGGCCGGCCTACGGAATCCGCTCGTCCCACAACTGTGATGAAGTCGCGCTCCATCAGTTGGTGAATCGCATAATCGGACTGCACGCCCCGGACGAAGTCCACCTCCGGCTTGGCAACGGGTTGTTTGTACGCTACGACGGACAGGGTTTCGAGCAGGGCGCGGGACAGTCGTTTCTCTTCCTCCTTCAACAGAAAGGCCTTGACAAAACCGGCCATCGATTCCACGGTGGCCATCCGAAAGCCTCCGCCCCAGTGGTGGATGCGAAGGGCGTGGCCCTCTACTTCGTACGCAGCGTTGAGCCGAGCTACTGCTTCTTCTACGTCCTCGGCAGTGGCATCGGCGCCCGCTACGTCGGAGAACGTGCTGCGAAGCGCATCAACCGAAACCGGTTCGTCGGCGGCGAAAATGATGGCTTCGACAGCCATATCGAGTGTGTGTCGGTTGGTCTCGCTCATCCCTCTTCCTCCTCCCCGTTCGTTACGTGGGCGGTTTCCTGGATTTCGTCGACCTCATGGGTGATGTCGATGGTTCGCACCTTGGCCGGCGGCTGCTCGAACGGCGGTACGCCTCCATCCTGGAAGCCTCCGTCGAGGACGGGCGCAGCGGCCTTGATCGCGAAGTCCTCATGGTTAGCCCCCGAAACCAGCGTGATCATCTGCCGCTGGAGCATCTCAAGAATGGCCAAAAAGGTGACGATAATAAACGGCTTCGGACGGTTCTCGACCAGTTTCAGAAAGGAGGAAATGCCCCTGGCAAGTTGCGCAATCACGAAGGATCGCTGCTCATCGATTGTGTACTCGTAGGGTGGAAGCCGGTGCTGATCAGTTTCGTCAGGCGCCCGCTCTAATACCCTTTTGAGAGCAGACATAAGGTCGAATAGCGAGACTTTGTACGTTACCTCCACGGATGCCGCCAACCGATCCTGCTCCGACGAAGCTGCACCACGCGGCATCAGTTCGTGACGGTCGTTCCAGTTTTGCTCCAGGCGGGTTGCAGCCTCTTTGTAACGGATGTACTCCAGCAGCCGCTCAACCAGTTCCTTACGCGGGTCAATGGGCTCGCCATCCTCGTCCAACTCATGACGAGGCAGCAGCATGCGTGCCTTGGTTGAGATCAGGAGCGCTGCCATGTAGATGAAATCGGCAGCGCTATCCAGATCGACCTGCTCCAGCAGGCGGACGTACTCCAGGTACTCGCCTGTAATCTGCGCTACAGGGATGTCGTAGACATCCAGTTCATCACGGTGGATGAAGAAGAGCAGCAAATCCAGAGGCCCTTCAAACTGATCGAGTTGGACGCGGTACACGGGGAGCGAGCAAACCTAGGGTGAATGATCCAGGGTGGATGGCGGCGTCCGAGGGAACTTACGACACGGGGCCGGCAATCCCAGCGGCGAGAGCGGTGTCTCCGCTGGCCTTGAACCACGCAACGGTCTCGGCAAGGCCATCCGCGAGCACCACTTCGGGGCGCCAACCGAGAACATCGGCCGCGTGCGAAGCGTCGAGGACGCTCCGCTGCTGCTCACCCGGCATTCCAGGGCCGTGCTTCTCTTCCGCCCTTCCGCCCGTCAGGCGGTTGAGGTGCCCGAACAGTTCGTTCACGTTCGTCTCGATACCGGTTCCGATGTTGATGACGTCGGAACCCTCGTGCGCGAGAGCGCCGACCACCGCCCTCACCACATCCCCGACAAACACGTAGTCGCGGGTTTGCTTGCCGGGCCCGTTGATGACCGGTTGCTCGCCTCTCAGCAGGCGCTCCGTAAAAATGGCCACCACGCCCGCCTCGCCGTGCGGGTTCTGGCGCGGGCCGTAGACGTTGGCGAAACGAAGAGCCACGTACGGCAAGCCATGTGTGGCATCGAAAAAGCGGAGGTAGTGCTCGGAGACGAGTTTCGTGATGCCGTACGGCGACGCGGGAAGCTCCGGATGCGACTCCGGTTGTGGCCCTCCCCCGTTCACGTTCGGATCGGGATCGCCGTAGATGGCGCCGCCTGTGGAGGTGAACACCACTTTCTCCAGGCCGGTTGCTCGCCCGGCTTCGAGCAGATTGAGCAGCCCCAGCACGTTGACCTGCGCATCGAAGGCCGGGTCGGCAACGGACTTGCGGACATCCATCTGGGCGGCGAGATGCACCATCGCCGCGAATTTCTCCTCCTCAAAAAGTGTGGCGACGGCCGGATCGCGGATATCCATCTCGTGGAAAACAGCCGCGTTCGGGATATTCTCCAACTTGCCTCCTTCGAGGTTGTCGAGAATGTGGACGTTGGCGCCCTCGGCGATCAGTGCATCGGCAACGTGCGAGCCAATGAAGCCGGCGCCGCCTGTGACGAGGATCTTGCGGCCTGAAAATGAGTGACGCATGGAGTCTAGTGCGTAATTCGTGATGCGTATTCGCTGCATGATAGCTCCCTCACGCACCACGCACTACGCAATATTGCTCAGGTATCGGAAGGCACGATGGCAACTGATGACAGCCGCTCAGACGCAAACAACTCGGCTGCCACAACGCGCACGTCTTCGGTAGTTACCGCGTCTATCTCGTCAATCACTTCGTCGAGCGTGAAGTATCGGCCGAACGTGAGTTCCACGCGGCCGAGACGCATCATGCGGTTGCTCATGCTTTCGAGGCCGAGCATCATGGAGCCTTTCAACTGCTGCTTGGCGCGGGCCAGCGTGCGCTCACTTACAGCCTTCTCGGCAAGCTTGTGAAGCTCACGAACAACCAGCTTGCGCGCCCGGTCCACTTTGGTGGCATCCGTACCGATGTATACGCCTACATCACCGGTGTCGGCCAGCATGTTGGCGAACGAATACACGGCGTAGCAGAAGCCATACTTCTCGCGGATATTCTGGTTGAGGCGGCTCGACATCCCCCCGCCCAAAATCGTATGGAGCAGTGATACTTGAGTTCGCCGCGGATCGAGAGCACCGAAGCCGCGCGTGCCGACCACGAGGTGCGCCTGTTGCACGGGGCGTGCGATCACCACATCAGACGGTGTATAACTGTTGGCCGCGACACGGTCGAGACCAGCGGGCGGGCGCTCGAAGCCGCTCAGGAGTTTCTCCACCTTGCGGACTACCCTTTCGTGCTTCACGTTTCCCGCCACCGAAATAACCAGCCGGTTGGGCGCGTAATGCCGCCCGACGTAGCTCTCCAGCTTATCTCTGGTAAAGGAGCGTACGGTTTCGCGCGTGCCAAGAATAGGGCGGCCGAGCGCATGATCGGGATACATCAGCGACTCGTAGTGGTCGTAGATGTGGTCCTCAGGGGCGTCCTCGTACATTTTGATCTCCTCGACCACCACGTCCTTCTCCTTCTCCAACTCTTTTTCGGGAAGCGTAGGATGGGTTACGAGGTCGAGGACGGTGTCGAGGGCGCGGCCGAGGTGTTCGTCGAGGCTGCGGGCATAGAAGCAGGTGAGCTCCTTGGTGGTGAAGGCGTTCAGGTAGCCGCCCACCGATTCCATCCGCTGGTTGATCTGGTAGCCACGCCGCTTCGTGGTCCCCTTGAACACCATGTGCTCGATGAAGTGCGAGATGCCGTTCTCGCCTTTCGTTTCATCGCGGCTGCCGGCCTGTACCCACGCGCCCACCGCCACCGAGCGAACAGACGGGATCTGCTCCGTGATGATGCGCACGCCGTTTGGGAGCTCAGTACGCGAGAACGAGGGAAATTCTTTGGGCGGGGACATCATCTAATACCTTGGGCGCGGAAGATACGCGGCCTCATCATGCCGGTTCGAGGCTTCGGCGAGGCTTAATAGAGATTCTACTTGGGAATGCTCTCACATGCGCCATGAACCGTCCCAATCAGCATCTCTTGAGCGAGAATGGCGTTATCTGTCGCGCGTATTACACGACAAAGAGCGGCGTTTGCTTCAGCGTGCGCCGCTTGATCTCCTGTTGCAGTAGATGCTTCACGAAGTCCAAGAAGTGAGCGGAGCCGCATAGGTGCACGAGTCAGAGCTTTCTCGAACTCATCTTGGGCCTCGGTCGCGAGCTTCAACCTCTCGCTTGGGGTTTGTCCAGCCCTGCTTTGCAGGATTAGCCATTCGCCCAGCAACTCATGGGCAGGTTTTACCGGATTCGGTGGCCCGAAGTCCGTCGGTATCTGGTCTTCCAGCAATGTCGCCTCACGCAATAGCTCGAGCCCCTCGGCCACCCCCCCTTGATCGACAAGGAAGAGGCCTTCGAGCATAAGTGCGATCGATTGTTCAGCCGGCCCAAGCTCCTCCCCTCCTTCCAGGAAGTTCTGTACGTCTTGTACGGCTGATTGGAAAACCGACGCATCATGCAAGGCCCTCGCCGTAAGCCCCCTAACAAACGCATCGCGCTGGGCCGTTCCTGCGGTCACCTCGTCTACGGGAAGCTCCAAACTCGCTATCTCGCCCCGCCAATCTACGGTCTCGATGACATGGTTGGCCCGCATCGCAATAATGCTGCTCCATCCGCGCCGTGTTGGTCCGGATTCCACAAGTTCGCGTGCCTCGTCGAACAGCCGGCGAGCTTCCTCAAAACGCCCGCGTTGTAGCTCGGCATAGTGCAGCCAGTACAAGGGATGCCAACCGTGTCCGCCGAGCGGTTGTCCGGCGGCGGCATCACGAGAGCGAGCGGCTTCGAATGATCGGCGGTTGAGTTCGGCAACTTCGTCCCACATCCCCAGCGCGAAGTAGATGTGGCTTGGCATGTGGAGGGCGTGTGGAGCGTCCGGGGCGATCTCGGAATAAGCACGAGCGGCTTCCAGCGCCTTCTCCGCATTCAGCGGGTCGTCGTAGGAGTGGATGACGTAGTGCGCCGCGCCCGGATGTCTCGGGTTCTGTGCAAAGGCTGCCAGCGCAATCTGCCCGGCCCGGTCGTAGATCTCGAAATCACGGCCTTCGTGGGCGGTGCCCAGAATAGCGAGCGCATGAAAAGTAGATGCGTTCAGGTCGTCGGGATAGGCGGCAGCGAGTTCGCCCATCGCCACGGCGTAGGCATCGTCGCGGTCTTCTTTGTCGGCTTCGCCGTAGAGGACATCCAACGTGGCGAGGTAGGCCCGCTCTCGCTCCGATACCTTCGTGCGGGCCTCTTCCGGCATTTCCGCCAGCACGACCAGTGCAGCATCCCGGTCCTGTTGCTGCCAGATCGGGCGGTTGTGCGTCAGCGCCTCGCCCCAATAGGCCATCGCGAAGTCGGGATCGATTTGCCGCGCCTCTTGGAAAGCCACGCGCGAGTCATCGTACTCGAAGCTGTGGAGCAGCAGCAGGCCGCGCATGAAACGCTCCTGTGCTTCCGGTGCACCAGAGTTGGGGAATGTCACCTCGCCCAGGGATTGCGCGAATCCCGGAACGCCGAGCATCAGACCAACGGCGAGGCAGAGCAGGCAGCGCATAGTGGTTGGGGTGATCCGAATACAAGGTAGGGGCGATTCATGAATCGCCCCTACCGTAGAGACCAATAAATAGTCCCCCTTCGAAGGGCAACGCGTAGCGTTGCTGCGTGGGAAAGTGCGAGGACGCGAAAACACAGCATTGATCTTCAGTACAACCTCTGGGAATCACAGTGCCGGGCAAAGCGAGGTGGGGGATGTCGGAATCGCGAGGAGCATCGAGACGATACCGGAGCAACACCCTCCGCCCCGCATCAAGTGCGGGGCAAGCTCGGCACCTCTCTGAAGGGAGGAAAGTCCCCCTTTCATGGGCAACGCAAAGCGTCGCTGCGCGGGAACGCGCGAGGACGTAATTGCCCAGTGTTTGTCCGTTCTCGACAATTCGGAATCAGGGTGGATCTGCGAGTTTGCGAGCAGAGAAGGGGGGATGTCGGATTGGCGAGATGCATCAAGACGATACCGGGGCAACACCCTCCGCCTCGCAAGCTCGGCACCTCCCTCAAGGGAGGAGTTCAAAGTTCCCCT
>JADFLK010000045.1 GCA_022564455.1 Bacteroidota bacterium | reverse complement strand
ATTCGGAATTTATTGACTCCACTGCATCAGCTTCGACTTCCACCACTCGGTCGTGGCGGTCACTTTGTAGCGCTGAATGGCTCCAGCCGGGTCGACCGATTCGGGGCACACCGCCGAGCACTCCCCTACCAGCGTACACTGCCAGATGCCCTCGTCGTCTGAGAGGACCTCCATGCGTTGTTTGTTGCCGGCGTCCCGATTGTCGAGGTTGTAGCGCTGCGCTATCGCAATCGCCGCCGGCCCGATGAACCCCGGCTCCAGCCCGAAGACCGGGCAGGCGGAGTAGCACAACATGCAGTTGATACACATGCTGTATGGCTTATAGTCCTCAAGCTCGTCGGGCGTCTGGAGGTACTCGCCTTCCGACACCGGTTTTTCTTCCGCCGGAATGATCCACGGGCTGACGCGATTCAGCTTCTCCATGAAATCGCTCATCTCGATTACCAGATCGCGGACGACCGGGAAATTGGCGAGCGGCTCCACCCGAATGGGGCCGGGCAGGTAGGTTTCCAAAAACGCGGCGCACGTGAGCACGGCGTCCCCGTTGATCATCATCCCGCAGCTTCCGCAGACGCCCATGCGGCAGGACCAGCGGTACGACAGGCTGCCGTCGATCTCATCCTTGATGTGATTCAACGCGTCGAGGACAACCCAGTCTTTCCGAAACGGAACTTCGTAGGACTGAAACGTGGGTTCCTGCTCCTCTTCGGGGCGGTACCGGAAGACTTCGAGGGTGATGGTCTCAGGCATGAGTTCTTCGTTCTTAGTTCTTCGTGCTTGGTTTTTGGTACCTGGAATTTGGAGCTTGGTCAGGTACTTCCGAAAAACAAAGTACCAAGCACGAAGCCCTACCTCCCATACACCCGTTCGCCCGGTGGCCAGCGCGTAATGGACACGTCTCCGTAGGTGATTCGAGGGGCGCCGTCGGTACGGAAGGCTTGCGAGTGCTTCAGGAACGCCTCGTCGTCGCGCTCGGGGTAGTCGGAGCGCTGGTGGGAACCGCGGCTCTCGGTGCGTGCCAGCGCGCTATGCGCGATGGTCTCGGCTACGTCGAGCATGAAGTCGAGCTCCAACGCTGAGGTGAGTTCGGTATTAAACGTAAGGCTGTGGTCGTCGAGCTGGATGTCGGAAAACCGGGCGCGAAGCTCGGCGAGCCGGTCGCACGTTTCTTTCAGGCCCGCTTCCGACCTGTATATGCCCGCCCCCGACTCCATCGTCTTCTGCATCTCCCCCCGCAGCGTGGCCACGCGTTCGCTCCCGCCCGTCTTACGAATGAAGTCGCGGGCCACTTGCTCCTGCTCGTCAACACCCTGTTTCTGGAGCGCAACGAGGTCGATGTCGGGATGTTCGACGGCGAACCGGGCCGCGGCCTCCCCGGCACGCGCGCCGAAGACCAGGAGCTCCGTCAGCGAGTTGGAGCCGAGCCGGTTGGCCCCGTTGATGTTGACGCAGGCGCACTCGCCTGCCGCATATAGGCCCGGCAGCGAGGTGGCTCCGAGGAGGTCGGTGTCAATCCCGCCCATGAAATAGTGGAGCACCGGCCGGACGGGGATGGGATCGTACACGGGGTCGATGCCGGCGTACTTCGTTGCGAGCTCGCGGACGAACGGGATCTTCTTGTCGATCGTTTTCTCGCCGAGGTGGCGGACGTCCAGGTAGACGAAGTCTCCGTGCGGGCCCGGGATCGTGCGCCCCTTCTCCTGTTCCTTTACGAAGGCCTGGCTGAGCCTATCCCGTGGACCGAGCTCCATACTCTTCTTGACCGGGTGCTGAGGGTCGGTGATGTCGAGCGGCGTACCCAGGTCGTAGTCCTGGAGGTATCGGTAGCCGTCCTTGTTGACGATGATGCCGCCCTCCCCGCGGGCGGCCTCGGTGATGAGGATGCCGGTACCCGGAAGGCCGGTTGGGTGATACTGGACGAACTCCATGTCCTTGAGCGGCACTCCGGCGCGGTAGGCCATCGCCATGCCGTCGCCCGTCTTGATCGCTCCGTTGGTGGTGAACGGGAAAACGCGCCCGGCGCCGCCGGTGCAGAGGATCACCGCGCGACCCGCGATGACCTCCACGCGTCCGGTCTGCAGCTCTATGGCCGTCACGCCCTGGCAACGCCCGTCTTCGACGAGGAGGTTCGTGACGAAGGATTCGTCGTAGGGCGTGATGTTTCCATACTTGAGGGAGGTCTGGAAAAGCGTGTGGAGCATGTGGAAGCCCGTCTTGTCTGCGGCAAACCAGGTACGCTCGATTTTCATCCCGCCGAACGGACGCACGGCCACCCTTCCGTCCGGCTCTCGGCTCCAGGGGCAGCCCCAGTGCTCCAGCCGGATCAACTCTGCCGCCGCTTCCTCGACAAACACTTCTACCGCATCCTGGTCCGCGAGCCAGTCGCCCCCGGAAATGGTGTCCATGCAATGGTCGTCGAGGCTGTCGTTTTCCTTGACGACGCCGGCCGCACCTCCCTCGGCAGCGACCGTGTGGCTGCGCATCGGGTACACTTTGCTCACCAGTCCGATGTTGAGCGTCGGGTTGGTTTCGGCGATGGCGATGGCAGCGCGCAGGCCGGCTCCGCCCCCTCCAACGATTACTACATCGTGTTCCGGCATAAAGCGCTAGGACGTGTTCATCGTGAGTGGATACAAAGAGCATCCGCGATCACTGGACAACACGAGGAGCCGCGATCCCGGCTGCACCGTAATGTAGTGAACGAGAACCAGTAGGTATCGGTGGCGAACATCCTCCCGTCTCGCTACCGTCCCCCGAGCTTGGCAGCCTGCAAGAACCGGAGCTTCGTTCTATCTTGAAGAGGGCCGCCCCTCTCGTAAAGTTCGCTTCGATATTTTCGAGCCGATAGCGTTCGCAAGAGCGAGCCTCCCAACGGGCATTATGAGTCAGACAGGAAAAAAGCTGCTTGCCGCCTTCCGCTCTTCGATCGGCAGGAAGCTGCTGACGGGCGTCACCGGGCTGGCCCTGGTGGGATTCCTCCTCGAGCATTTGTACTCGAACCTGCTGTACTTCAGCAGCGACCCCAACGCTTACAACGAGAACGCCCACTTTCTGATAAGCCTGGACCTGGTTTATGTGCTTGAGGTTGGGCTGCTGACCTTCTTTGTGGTGCATATCATTGTCGGTATCAGCATTTACCTGAGAAAGCGCAAGGCACGGCCGAATGGTTACACCACGTACCGTAGCGCCGGCAAACCCAGCAGGCAATCGCTCAGCTCCAGAACGATGATCTTCACCGGGCTCGTCCTATTGGTCTTCCTGGTCATTCATATTATCTCGTTCAAGTATGGGCCCGGCATCGAAGAAGGCTTCGTTGTGACGATTGACGGCGAGCCTGTACGCGATCTGAAACGATTGTTGGAGGAGAAATTTCAGCATCCGGCTTACGCCTTTGGATACCCCTTCGTTATGATTCTGCTGGGCTTCCATTTGCGGCATGGGATCTGGAGCGCGTTTCAGTCGCTCGGCGCGATGAACCCGCGGCTGACGCCTGTAGTGTACACTTTGGGTGGTGTGCTGGCCGTACTCATCGCGGTAGGTTTCCTCGTACTTCCTTTGTGGATCTTCTTCAGTACTTAGTGATTCGTGCTTCGGACTCAGGGCGGCTCAGACGCAACCTTTTATCCGAAGCACCAAGCATCCTCCGAACATGGAAATTGCCGAGCCTCACGTAGCGGAAAGACCCGAAAGGTATCGGCTCAACGCCAAGGTGCCTGCCGGCCGGTTGCAGGACAAGTGGGATGTATATAAAAACAACGCCAAGCTCGTTAACCCGGCGAACAAGCGGAAGCACACGATCATCATCGTCGGCACCGGGTTGGCCGGCGCTTCGGCGGCAGCAACACTGGCAGGGCTTGGCTATAACATCAAAAGCTTGTGCATCCAGGACTCAGCCCGACGGGCGCACAGCATCGCAGCGCAGGGCGGCATCAACGCCGCCAAGAACTACCCCAACGACGGCGACACCATCTGGCGGCTTTTCTACGACACGATAAAGGGCGGCGACTACCGCTCCCGTGAGGGCAATGTTTATCGGCTGGCGCAGATCTCGAACAACATCATCGACCAGGCCGTGGCGCAGGGGGTTCCGTTTGCCCGTGAGTACGGCGGCCTGCTCGACAACCGGTCGTTCGGCGGGGCGCAAGTCTCCCGCACCTTTTATGCTCGGGGGCAGACCGGGCAGCAGCTCTTGCTGGGGGCTTACCAGGCGATGAGCCACCAGATACAGGAAGGCCGCGTAGAGATGCTGCCGCGCCGCGAGATGCTCGACCTGGTCGTCATCGACGGCCGGGCTCGGGGCATTGTCACGCGCAACCTCGTCACGGGCGAACTTGAGCGGCATCTGGGCGACGCGGTGCTGCTGTGTACCGGCGGCTACGGCAACGCCTACTACCTTTCGACCAACGCCCAGAACTCGAACGTGACGGCAGCATGGCGGTGCCACAAGCGCGGGGCGTTCTTCGCCAACCCGTGTTTCACCCAGATCCACCCCACCTGCATCCCGGTCTCAGGCGACTACCAGTCGAAGCTGACGTTGATGAGCGAGAGTCTGCGAAACGACGGCCGGGTGTGGGTGCCAAAGGACACGAACGACACGCGGCCTCCCAGCCAGATTCCGGAGGGCGAACGGGACTACTACCTGGAGCGCCGCTATCCCAGCTTCGGCAACCTGGTTCCGCGCGACGTGGCCTCCCGCGCCGCCAAGGCCGTCACCGACGAGGGGCTCGGCGTAGGCGAGACGAACCTGGCCGTCTACCTCGATTTCCGCGACGCTATTGAGCGGCTGGGCAGACAGACCATTGAGGACCGTTATGGCAACCTGTTCGAAATGTACGAGCGCATCACGGGCGACATCCCGTACAACGAACCCATGCGCATCTTCCCAGCCGTGCACTACACCATGGGCGGCCTCTGGGTGGACTACGAACTGATGACCACCGTCCCGGGCCTCTTCGTTCTTGGCGAGGCCAACTTCTCCGACCACGGCGCCAACCGCCTCGGCGCCAGCGCCCTCATGCAGGGCCTCGCCGACGGCTATTTCGTCATCCCTTACACCCTTGGAGGGTACATCGCCGGGGCCGAGTTGGGTGATGTAACCATCAGTCACGACATATTCGCCGAGACCGAGCACGCCGCCCGAGAGCGCCTCCACCGCCTGCTCGACATCAACGGCGGCAAGACCGTAGCTGAATTTCACCGCGAGCTGGGGCAAATCATGTGGGACCACGTCGGCATGTCGCGTAACCGTGAGGGTTTGCTTAAGGCTTCCGAGGCGATCCGCCGTCTTCGCGACGAATACTGGCAAAACGTAAAGGTCCCCGGCCGCAACGACACCCTCAACAAGAACCTGGAGTTTGCGGGTCGCGTGGGCGATTTTATGGAACTGGGAGAGTTGATGGCAGTCGACGCGCTGCACCGCGAAGAATCCTGTGGCGGCCACTTCCGCGAGGAACACAAAACGGAGGAAGGCGAGGCCCTCCGCGACGACGACGCTTTTGCCTACGTGGCCGCCTGGGAGCACTCCGGCGATCACACCAAACCGCAGCTACACCAGGAGGACCTCGAGTTCGAGTATGTCCGCCCTTCGACGCGCTCGTACAAATAGAGGGAACGAATGACCGTGCATCTCAAAATATGGCGGCAGGCTGGACCGGACGTGCCCGGCCGGCTGGTGGAGTACACCGTGGAAGATGCCAACGAGCACATGTCGTTTCTCGAACTGCTGGACGTGCTCAACGAGCAGTTGATCAGGGAGGGCGGAGAGCCCGTTGAGTTCGACAACGACTGCCGGGAGGGAATCTGCGGGTCTTGCGGCCTGATGGTCGGAGGAGTAGCGCACGGACCACAGCCAAGAACGGCCATCTGCCAACTCCACATGCGGCACTTCAGCGACGGAGACACGATTGTCGTCGAGCCGTGGCGGGCAGCGGCTTTCCCCATCATCAAAGATCTGGTAGTCGACCGTTCCGCCTTCGACCGCATCATGGCGGCCGGTGGCTACGTCTCGGTAAACACAGGGGGCGCACCAGACGCAAACGCACTGCCGATTACCAAAGATGACGCCGATCTGGCGATGGACTATGCCTCGTGCATAGGCTGCGGGGCTTGCGTGGCGGCTTGTCCGAATTCGTCGGCTTCACTGTTTACAGCGTCCAAGATTGCACATCTGGCCATGCTGCCTCAGGGAAGGACCGAGCGCCGCCGCAGGGTCCTCAACATGGTCAATCAGATGGAATCGGAGGGCTTCGGCGATTGCTCAAACCATGCCGAGTGTGAGGCGGTATGCCCGAAGGGCATCTCTATCTCAGCTATCGCCTTGATGCGGCGCGAATACGTGAAGGCCGTCCTGACGTCGTAGGAGGGCCCGTTCTCATCCACCCATCACCCGTGCCGTTGCGATAAACTTCGGGACGTAGTTGCGGGTTTCGGCGGGGAGGAATTGGTAGATGTCCCAGAACGTAGGCTGCCGGCCGAGTCGGCGGCGAGCCTGCCGAACCGCAGCTCGCACGCGGCCGCCTCCACTATTGTAAGCAGCCAGCGCCAACTGCCAGTCGCCGTTGAACATCCTCCCCAAGCGTTGCAAATGACGTGCGGCTGCGTACGTCGATCGCGAGGGATTGTAGAGGTCGCCTTCCGAAAGGCCGTACATCTCACCGGTAGAAGGCAGGAACTGCCAGAGGCCGATGGCCCCGGCCTCGCTTTCGGCGCTGGGGTCGAGGCTGCTCTCGATGACGGCCACATACTTTAACTCTTGCGGCACGCCACGCTGTCGCAGCGCACGCGTGATCATCGGAAAGTAGTGGCGGCTGGTACGCTGCATTCCGCGTAGTCCGCCGTACTGCCGCATCATACGGCGTTGCTGTGCCGCCACGATGCTCTCGGCATGGGGAGGCACACGAAGCGCAACAGGGATGGCTGCTCCCGGCTCTTCCGGTTCCGGCTCGGGTTCCACCAGTGGCAGACGGAGGTCTTCGCCCAAAAGCAGCGTCGGATCGACGGTTGCGAGTGTTGCGAACTGCGTTTCACGTAGCGTGACGAGCTCAGTTCGGGTCAGTGCAATCGGGGCGACGGTCGTATGATGGAGCTCGTATAGCCTATGCACGTCAACGTACATCGCCCGAAAGGAGGCGCTCTGCAGCATACCCGGTGTGCGTGCCAACAGGTGCGCATCCGCAAAAGCCTTTGATACCAGGCCAGGCACGTTATCGTGGGTAGGCCGGGCCTTAATTTCCGCCAACGTGCTGTACAACCTGATGAGGCGGCCAGCCCAAGACAGTTCAGCCGTTGTATCCGAAGGCGCGACAACCTCGACGGCGGGTTCTACGGCCGGTCCATTGGGAGCAGCCTCGGCATTCACCCCCCACCCCGATGCACTACCGAGGGCGATACACAGAACAAATCGGCGAATTGTCAACAAAGCGAACCCGATCGTGGCAGAATAGTTGGACGTAAACGAAAACGCGGGGCGCAAGCATACGACAAAACAGTGATACCAATCAATAACGGGATGTAATCCGGTCGGCACCTGGCGCTCCGCTTGGAACGCTCCTCCGGCGACCGCTACTTTACGCCCATCGAACCATGCCCGAGGCACATGGAGGCCGCGTTAAAGATCCTTTTTGTTGACGACGAGCCAGACCTGGCTCCGCTCATCCGCCAGAAATTCCGACGGCATGTGCGAGACGGCCTGCTTTCGCTTGAGTTTGCAGGGGACGGCGTTGAGGCGCTGGAAATGCTCGATCTCGATCCGGGGATCGAGATCGTCGTAACGGACATCAACATGCCCCGCATGGATGGGCTGACGCTCCTCGGGCGTTTGAAGGAAGGCGAGCACCGACAGAAAGCCATTGTCGTGACCGCATACGGCGACATGGAGAACATCCGCACCGCCATGAACCAGGGCGCGTTCGATTTCCTCACCAAGCCCATTGATCTCTCGGATCTGGAGGTGACGCTGAACAACGCGCGCGAGGTTGTGGCCAAAGAGCGCGAGGCCGTGTTCGTCCGCGAGGCGATCGGGCGCTACCTCTCCGATGATATCGCCAAGGCGGTTCTCGCCAACCCTGATGCGCTCGCGCTAGGAGGCGAACGCAGGGAAGTGAGTGTGCTGATGAGCGACCTCAGTGGCTTCTCCGCACTTTCAGAACGCCTTGAACCCGAGCGTGTGGTCGAGCTTCTCAACGTCTACCTCGGCAAGATGACAGAGATCATTGACGAGTATGGCGGCACGATTGACGAGTTCATCGGCGATGCCATCCTCGTTATTTTTGGTGCGCCGATTCCGCGCACCGACCATGCGGAACGAGGCGTTGCCTGCGCGGTGGCCATGCAGCGCGCGATGAGCGACGTAAACGAAGAGATGGTCCGGCGAGGGCTCCCACCACTCGAAATGGGGGTGGCGGTGAACACCGGCGAGGTCGTTGTGGGCAACATCGGCTCTGAGAAACGCGCGAAGTACGGGGTGGTAGGCAGTCCGGTCAACCTTACCAGCCGCATTCAGGCACTGGCTGCGTCCGGCGAAGTGGTGATCTCCACAACTACGAAGGCCGCCGCAGGCGAAAGTATCCGTGTGGGTACTTCACGCGAGGTAGCCATGAAGGGCTTTGCCGAGCCCATCATGGTCCACTTCGTCACCGGCGTGGGCGGCGACTACAATCTTGAGCTTCCTGAAACAACGGCAGATCCTCTCACGGCGCTCTCCGTCCCACTATCCTGCACGTACACCGTACTTGACGGCAAGGAGATCACGGGCGAAGCGCTCAAGGCCGAGGTGGTCCGCTTGTCGCCCACGCAGGCCGTTGTCCTCACGGCTCAGCCAGTGGCCGAGCGAGCCGACATCAAACTCTCCATTCCGATTGGTACGGACGGGGCCTTCGATGACGTGTACGCCAAAGTCGTAGAAGCAGAAACCACCAGCGTGGGCGGCCCGATGCTCACGATCCGCCTTACCTCCGTGTCTGACGAGGCTGCTGACGTTCTGAAACGCCTTCGTTTGGCCGGCGCTGCCGAAGCTGCCAAAGCCAACGCCTGACCTCGACACGATGCGCACGGGCCTTTTTCTGCACTTCGCTTGCCTCGTGGCCTTTCTAGCTATTGTGGTAGGCGCGTCTTGCTCGGAATCTGCTTGGGCGCAGACTATTTCCTTCCAGCATCTTTCCGTTGAAGACGGGCTTTCGGAAGAGAAAATCAATGCCCTACTGCAGGACACGCGGGGGTTTATCTGGGTTGGCACGCTGGACGGCCTCGACCGATTCGACGGATATTCGGTGACGGAATTCCGGAATGCTGCGGATGACAGCACAACCATTTCTGCAAACAGTATTATCTCGCTCCTGGAAGACCTCGACGGGTACATTTGGGTGGGTACGTCGGATGGGGGGCTGAACCGGTTCGATCCGGCAACGGAAACCTTCACCCACTTCCGCCACAACCCTGACGATCCCGGCAGTCTCCCCAACGATGATGTACTGGCGCTGGTACAAGCGGATGACGGCACAATCTGGATAGGTACCAATGACGGCCTCTGCCACCTCGACGAAGACACGGGCGCCTTCACTACCTACCAACACGCCGAAGGAAATGCTTCGTCGTTGAGCCAAGACCGAGTGCTTGCTCTCCATATCGATGCCAACGGAACGCTCTGGATAGGTACGGATGGCGGAGGCCTTAACCGCTTCGATGGCGAATCCGAGAGCTTTACATCCTTTCAGATTCTGGACGACCCTCCAGGGAATTTCGTCTCGGCCATAGCGCCCAGAGAACGCGGAGGATTCTGGATCGGCACCTTCGGTGGTGGCCTCAGGAGCTTCGATCCGGTTTCGGCGGTATTTGAACCCATTGAACTGGAAGGAGGTATCGGCGCCACAATCATCACCTCGCTGTACGAAGACGCAGACGGCACCCTCTGGATTGGTACGGCGGGTGGAGGACTGCACAAACTGGACGCCGACAACCAGCAGTACAGCTACCAGCCTGATGAGAACCGCTCCGACGCCCTAAGCCACAACTTCGTGCGGACGATCATGAGCGACCGTCAGGGTGTGCTGTGGATCGGCACGTACGGCGGCCTCAACTGGTTCGATCGGGCTCGAAAAGCCTTCCGGATGTACACGCATGAGCGCGGCCGTGAGCAGAGCCTGAGCAGCAACACCGTACTCTCGGTCACCCAGACATCCGATAGCACGGTATGGGTAGGCACCGACGAAGGG
>JADFLK010000044.1 GCA_022564455.1 Bacteroidota bacterium | reverse complement strand
CCTCCCCCACCCCCCACCCGCGAAGCGTCCGCGACCGAGCCGTCTACCAGGAACCTGCTCCGAGACTGGACAAGGACAACCCGTTTCAGTCGATGATGGAGCGGTTCGACGTAGCCGCTGATATACTCGAACTCGACGAAGGCTTGTACGAATACCTCAGCTCCACCGCGCGCATTCACATTACGTCGGTGCCTGTGCGAATGGACGACGGAACCTTGCAAGTGTTCGAGGGCTACCGCGTGATCCACAACGACGTGCTTGGCCCCAGCAAGGGCGGCATCCGCTTCGCCCCGGACGTGAATCTCGACGAGATGAAGGCCTTGGCCGCGTGGATGACGTGGAAATGCGCGGTGGTTGGCGTGCCGTTCGGGGGCGCCAAGGGCGGCATCAAGTGCAACCCCGCAGAAATGAGCGCCGGCGAGCTTGAGCGGCTTACGCGCCGCTACACGGCCAACCTGATTGACGTCTTTGGCCCTGAGAAGGACATTCCGGCGCCGGACATGAACACGAACGAGCAGATTATGGCCTGGATGCTCGACACCTATTCGATGCACATGCGCCGCACGGAAACCGCCGTCGTGACGGGCAAGCCGTTCCTGATCGGCGGATCGCGCGGAAGGCGCGAGGCCACGGGGCGCGGTGTGATGACGACGACCCTGGCGGCCATGGAGCGCATCGGCCTGAGCCCCAGCCAGTGTACGGTGGCCGTTCAGGGGTTCGGAAATGTCGGTTCCGTGGCCGCGCAACTGCTGCGCGAACAGGGCTGCACCATCGTCGCCATCAGCGACGTATCGGGCGGCTACTTCAACGTGGACGGCATCGACGTCGACGCTGCTATCACGTACACGAAAGGCCACGATCAGCAGCTTGCCGGATTCCTTGACGCCGTGCCCATCACCAACCAGGAACTGCTCGCCCTCGACGTGGACATCCTGGCGCCCTGCGCGAAGGAGAACCAGATCACCGGCGAGAACGCGGCGGACGTGAAGGCCAAGATCATCGTCGAAGGCGCCAACGGCCCAACCACGCCTGAAGCCGACACCATCCTGAACGAAAAGGGCGTGCTCGTCATTCCGGACATTCTTGCCAACGCCGGCGGCGTGACGGTCTCCTACTTCGAGTGGGTGCAGGACCGCCAAGGCTACTTCTGGACCGGAGACCGCGTTAACCGCCGCCTCGACACGATGATGCGCCGGGCGTTCCGCAAGGTATACGACACCGCAGAGGAGCATGACATCGCCTTGCGCATCGGAGCGTACGTCCTCGCCATCAAGAAGGTGTCCGACGCCCTCCAGCTGCGTGGGATCTATGCGTGAGGCGTATATGGGTATTGCGTAATGCGAGAGTTCCTGAGGCGTGATTACGTGAATACGTGAAGTGCAGGTTCTGAGACCGTAGGTTGCGAGCCCGATTCTTTTTGCCATCACGAAATGACCACCGCACGTAGCACCGGCTCTTGGGGGCTCCTGCTGATTCTCATCAGCGGCTGCGCCACACCAATCCGGCCCAGCGGCGGTCCGGTGGATAGCACTCCGCCCCGACTGCTTTCGAGCGTTCCGGCGGACGGCGACGTACGCGTAGAGACCGAGCAAGTGATTCTCGAGTTCTCCGAACGGCTGGATGAATCCTCGGCATCGCGAGCGGTTACCGTGGCGCCAACGCTCGACCCCCCTCCGCAGATTCGTGTACGCGGGCGGCGGCTGGAGATTGCATTCCCCGATTCACTCCGCCCGCAAACCACGTACGTTATTTCGCTCGGCACCGAGCTGAAGGACGAACACGGCGTTGCCCTCCAGCGCCCCATCACGATGGCGTTTGCTACCGGGGATGTCCTGGATCGGGGGCGCATCGCCGGACGGTTGCTCAATCCCGCCTCCAATAGCGGTACAGGCGGTTTTCAGTTGTTTGCGTACAGACTCCCAGCCGCTTTTGGCTTACTGGATTCACTCGCAATCTTGCCCAATTCAATTGAGGCACTGTTCAGCGGGCCGGACGCCCGGTACCGTCTCCCAGACCCCCGGACGGACGCACCGACGTACAGCAGCGAGGCCACCGGAGACGGCTCCTTCCAATTCGATTATCTGCGGGAAGGTCCTTATTTCGTCGTCGCACTGGAAGACCTCAACCGAAACCGGCAGGCAGACGACGGAGAACGTTTTGCCGTACCGGTGCAACCTGTCACCGTAGCGGTTGCTGATTCACTCTCCCGAACATCAGCCCACTCACTCGACCTTTTCGTGGCCACACAAGACACGACGCCGCCGCAGCTTCGGCGTGCCCGCCCGATCTCAAACCGGCGCATCGCCCTTTCGTTTGATGAGCCGGTTCGGCTGCAATCACTCTCGGCCAGTGAATGGTCACTCGCCGACTCGTCAAGCGGCGATGCAGCGAAGCTGGTAGCCATCTACCAGCTTCCGGATTCGCCCACGGAGATCCTGCTCCTTGCCGATGAACCGCTCTCCCCAACTACCTACGCCCTTTCCTCGATAAACACCGTCACCGATTCGAGCGGCAACGCTACGCCGTTGTTTACGCACGTCACACCTTCAACCTCTCCAGACACCCTTTCTGTACGTTTTGAGGGGTTTCTGCCCACCTCAGCACCCTCCGACTCTGTCTTTCTCCTCCGCCCCGATACACTGCCCGGCGTTCGTTTCAACCAGCCCATCGACTCGCTGGCCTTCCAACAGCAGGTCATAGTCAGCGGGCCGGATGGGGGCCTGGAATATGCCCTTCAAACGAACAATGGTGTTAGCCACTCGCTCCATCTCGCATCCCCACCCCGCACCTTTCGGATAGAGGTTCGAATGCCCGACTCCACCTACACACGCCGCTACGTCCTTCCCACCGCAGACGCCCTCGGCTCTATTTCCGGGCATGTTGCTGGGCAAGAGGAATACTCCGTCCACATCGAAGCTCATCCAGGAAGCGGCCCCCCGTTCGTATCCGAGGCAGACGCTGACGGTACGTTTACCGTTCGGAGGTTGCCTCCCGGTTCGTACCGCCTCCGCCTGTTTGTTGACCGCAACGGCAATGGAAGGTGGGATGGCGGCAGCCTAGCCCCATACATGCCACCGGAGCCCTTGCAGTGGCTTTCCGCGCCCATCAGCGTGCGTGCCCGCTGGGAACATGAAATCGAAGAAGAGGTCGATTTCAGCAGCAACTAGCTTTTGCGTCATGGCGGCACAGGAATCCAATCTCCCGGAACCGGTCCTCTCCACGGAGGGCATGCGGGCAGCAGATCGCCGCGCAATCGAGGAGCACGGCATCCCCGGCCGTGAGTTGATGGACAATGCCGGGCGCGCAGCATACGAGTTCATCGAGGCTCGATTTGGCGAGATGAAAGGCCGCCGGGTGCTCGTACTTGCCGGGAAAGGCAACAACGGCGGGGACGGCCTCGTGGTCGCGCGGATTCTGAGCGAGCGAGGCGCCGACGTAACGGTTGTGACGCTGGCCACGGAGGAGAACGCCACAGAAGACACCGCCGCCAATCTGAAAGCGCTATGCGAAGTGGAGGGCGTCGAAATCTTGCCGTTCACGCAGATAGAGGACGTTCGGGCCCTCGATGCGCCTGAGATGATCGTTGATGCGCTCCTTGGCGTCGGCGTGATTGGAGAACTCCGCGAACCCGTCGATCTCCTTGCCACGTGGATGAACCAACAGGATGCACCGGTGATTGCGATGGACGTGCCGACCGGCCTGAACAGCGATACCGGAGCAGCCTCGGAAAACACCGTCCGAGCCGCCGCAACCGTTGCAATGGGCGCGCTCAAAACCGGCCTGCTCCTCAACGAAGGCCCTGCGCTCTCCGGAGCGGTCGACGTCGCCGAGATCGGCATCCCGGACGCGGTGCTCCGCGAGGAGGCAACCGCCTTTCGGGCTACGGATGCTTGGGCGCGCGCCGCTCTTCCACGCCGCGTCCACGACGCGCACAAGTAAAATTCGGGGCGTGTACTCGCCGTGGTAGGATCGCGGATGTTTACGGGAGCAGCCGTTCTCGCCACATCAGCCTGCTACCGGATGGGCGCGGGCGCCGTGGTGTGCTGCACGCCCGAAAGCGCCCAGCAGGCCGTTGACGCACACGTTTCGGAAGTGATGGTGGCCGCGCAAAAAGAAACCGATGACGGCACGCTGGCCATCATGGCCTACGACGATATCGTGAGCCGCCTCGAACGCTCCGACGCCGTGCTGGTGGGCTGCGGACTGGGCCGTTTGCCTGAAACGGCGCGGCTCGTTCAGGCCCTCCTTCGCCGCATCGAAGGCCCTGCCGTCATCGACGCGGACGGCTTAAACGCACTAGCCGGGCGGACGGAAAAGTTGGCCGAATTGTCGAGTGGCCGAATGGTGCTCACGCCTCACATGGGTGAGTTCAAACGCCTCGTGGAAGACCTCACACGCGACGATATGGGGCACCGGGGTGTAAACGAAGCCGATCCGCTTGAACTCGTGCGAACGTATGCAACCGCGTGGAACGTCGTCCTCGTCCTAAAGGGCATGCCAAGCGTAGTCGGCGCCCCGGATGGCCATGTGTTGATAGGGCCGCCCGGCAACCCGGCTCTCGCAACAGCAGGTACCGGAGACGTGCTGGCAGGCTCCATCGCCGGCTTGCTGGCACAAGGCATGAAGCCCGAACATGCGGCCGTGTGTGCATTGCACGTTGGAACAGCCGCTGTCGAACGCTATTCGGCCACACGCGGCGCTTCATCCATGATGGCGAGCGACCTGCTCACCGAAATCCCTTTTGTACTCCACGAACGTTTCTCAGGCTAACCTTGCTGCGCGCCCCTCTTTTTCACGCCGTTCTCTGGACGTCCATTCTCATGATCGGCTTCTCGATCCCTGGGATGGGCCTTCATCACCACGCGGTGTTATCGCCGGACAAGTTCGCTCACTTCGGCGGCTTCATGATACTCGCCATACTCTGGCTGCGTGTCTACCCAACCTCGGTAGGTCGCATTATTGTGTACAGCGCACTGTTCGCCGTTCTCTCCGAAGTCTACCAACACGTGATGCCCATCAATCGAATGTTCGACACGGCCGATATACTCGCCGATCTCGGCGGGCTCCTGGTAGGTGTTCGGATCAGCCGCCCGTTGGCGCGACTCAAGAAATCGAGAGAATCAGAGCAACTCTGAAGGCTTCGGGCGGTCTTCCGAACAACACCAACGGGAGGTTGCCATGAAACGACGCTCGAACATCCTCAGCACCGAGGTTGGCCTAGTCCTGGCTTTGGCTGTGGCCATAACAGCATTTAGTGTGGATGCGCACTCGGACGCGCCGACTTCTCCCGGGGCGCCTCAACGGCCGAACGAGCCCATCACCCTCGTCGATCTCCCCCCAACCGTGCATCGGGTGGTGATTGTGCGGGACGTTCCGCCGCCGGCCAGTCTCCCGCCGGAGGAGGTTAAGAACGGCACGCGGATCATCGAAGACTTTTTTCCCGACTTGCCGGAACTCCCCGATTCCGGCGGCCCCAAATCCACTATTCCTGAACCGCCGGCACTCCAATCCCCGCCAGTCGTCGACCAGGCGTCCGGTTACGAAGAACCTCCGTTCGTCGATTTCGCTGAGGTGATGCCGGAGCTCATCGGGGGGCTTTCAGCGCTGCAAGCCTCCATTGTCTATCCAGATTTCGCCCGCCGATCCGGCATCGCGGGGAAAGTTCTTCTGCAGTTCGTTGTGAACACGGACGGCTCCGTAAGCGACGCGGTGGTTCTGCGAGGCATTGGTGGAGGGTGCGATGAGGCTGCACAGGATGCCATCAGAAACGCCCGATTCACCCCCGGTCTACAACGCGGCAGACCCGTTCGGGTACGATTCGCACTCCCTGTAACGTTCAGACTTCATTAGTACGCCGTTTACGCACCTTCACAAATCCATTCCCTGAACCACGAGCCGGCTACAGAAAATCGTACGAGGGACGTGACGCAATGCCCTCTCTTCCCTACATTGCAGATCCGCGCCCTTTCCCGGCCCGACTAACCACAACCGACATGGCTGTCCACAAAACCGACAAAGCCGACATTCGTAGTCGCTACCACCTCTACGTCCAGATCGGCCTCGCCCTCTCCCTCTTATTGGTCATCGGTGCATTCACGATCCCGATGATGCCCGGTGAGGATTTCGAGATCATCCAGACCGACCAGGAGATCATAGAAGTGGAGGAAATCGAGCAAACGCAGCAGCTTGAGAAACCTCCGCCTCCGCCTGCTCCGCCACCACCGGAAGAAGTGCCCGACGAGGAAATCATCGAAGAGCAGGTCATCGACATCAGCCAGGATATCGATCTGAGCGAGACGCCTCCAGCGCCGCCGCCGCCGCCGCCGCCGCCGCCGCAGAACGAAGCACCACCACCACCACCACCACCACCGCCCGAGCCGGAAATCTTTGAGGTTGTGGAGCAGATGCCTGTTCTACAGGGTGGTCTCGAAGCCCTTCAGCGCGCCATCCAGTATCCCGAGATGGCACGCCGCTCAGGAATCGAAGGCCGCGTATTCGTCCAGTTTGTTGTGGATGAGCAGGGCCGCACTTCGGAAGTCCGCGCCGTTCGCGGTATCGGCGGTGGATGCGACGAAGCCGCTGTAGCCGCCGTGCGCAACGCACGCTTCACACCGGGCCTCCAGCGAGGCCGACCTGTCAAGGTGCGGATGTCGCTTCCGGTAACATTCCGGTTGAACTAGGCACGTTTTCTCGGATGCTGACCTGGTTCACGCCCCGGTTGCTCGCAGAGTGGCCGGGGCGTTTTGCGTGATTACGTGACGGGCGTGGCTTCCAACATGCCGTTTCGGTCGGAGAACGGAGTACATGAAACTGACGATGCCACGGTAGGGCGTGATCGCCGAGCACGCTGCTATATGCACAAATGGCAACAGCACCCAGATTCCAAAGCACGGAAAGCGAAGTACAAAGACCGGAGGACGGAGGTCAGGGATCAGGGGACTGCTCCCCAAAGCACGAACCTCCAACCTTCAAACCTGCAATCTTTCAACGTGGACACTAAGCTCGATGTCCAAAGATCGAAGGCCCTTTCATCCTTTCACCCTTCACCTTTTTTCACGCACCGACCCATCCGCCTCCCCAACGAACACGTCCGTGGCCATTCCGATGAACAGGCCGTGATCAAGCACGCCTGGGATCTGTGAGATTGCCGCCGCGAGATCTGCTGGGTTTGAGATGGCGCCGAACCGGGCATCCACGATCCAGAACCCCTGGTCACTGACGACGGGGCCGTCCTTGTGCTGCCCCATACGGAGAACGGGCTCGCCGCCAAGATCGCGCAGCGCCTTCGAAACGGATGCCTCGGCCATAGGAAGCACCTCAACCGGTACAGGCATTTTCGTGCCCAGTTGATCGACTTCCTTCGAGGGATCGATGAGCACCACGAAGCGCTCCGCCAGCGACGCCACAATTTTCTCGCGCGTGTGCGCAGCGCCACGGCCTTTGATGAGATTCAGATCCGGATCGACCTCGTCGGCGCCGTCAATCGCAAGATCCAGGGAGAGCGCTGCCTCGGATTGGGCGAGGTCGTCCAACGTGGTAATCGGGACGCCGTGCTCGCGCGCAAGGCGTTCCGCCGCGAAGGAAGTGGGGACTCCGACCACACTCAGGCTTTCCTCGCGCACCCTCCGCCCAATGGCCTCAATAGCGAACGCCGTCGTCGAACCCGTACCGAGGCCAAGGCGCATGCCATCTTTTACGAGATCAGCGGCCGCTTCGCCGGCTGCTCGCTTGGCTGCGCGTTGTTCTTCGTGCTTGGTGCTTCGTGTTTCAGTTGTCATCTCAGGGTGGAAAGCCGATGTCCCAAGATCGGTAAACGAAACACAAAAATCACTCGTACCGCAAAGCATCTATGGGCCGGAGCCTCGCCGCCTTGTAAGCCGGGTAAACGCCGAACACGAGCGCGATGATGGTCACGCCGAACACGCCGATGAACGCCCAGAGCCACGGGAAGGATGGCGATATGTTAAGCGTCAACGCAAGAAGATTGCCTCCAATTCCCCCCAGCAGAATGCCCACGATGCCACCGATCTGGCATAAAAAGACAGCTTCCACGAGGAATTGTGTGAGGATGGCACGCCGGGTTGCTCCCAGCGCCTTGCGGATACCAATCTCACGCGTCCGCTCGGTCACGCTAACGAGCATGATATTCATGATGCCCACGCCGGCGGCCAGCAAAGCAATGAGGCCAATACCGGCGCCTCCCATCGTCAGAATGTTTGTGAATGCCTCAATCGGGCCTGTGAGAGCGTCGTTGGTGTTGACCTCGAAATTGTTCTCCTCCTCAGGCCTCACGCTTCGAATGGAACGCAAGAGCCCCGTCACCTCGTCGATAGTTGCCGTAAGAAGTTCGGGGCTCGGGGCGCGCACATCGTAGGCGATGTTCCGATCTGCATCGCCGTAGATCGCGAAGAGCCGGGTGATGGGCGCCCACACCAGGTCGTCGTTACTGCCGCCCAGAAACGATCCTTTCTCTTCCATCACCCCGATCACACGGAAGCGGCGGCCATCCACGCGCACTTCCTTGCCGACGGCCTGCACATTGTCGAAAAGACGGTCGGCGATCACGGAGCCTAGCACGATAACGGGGCGCCCATATCGGATATCATCCCCGCTAAGAAAGCGCCCCTCGGCCACGTCGAACCCATTGTTCACCGGCCAATCGGCCCCCACGCCTCGTAGGGCGATGTTGGGGTTGGTTTCCTCGCTGCCAAACACCACTTTCGTATTGGCGAACGTGCCGTCGGGGCTCACTGAAGCTGCCAGCCGCACTCGCCCCCGGAGAGTCAGTAGATCGTCGTACGTCAGGTTGGGGCGATTGCGAACGCTTTCATCTGTGGGGCCCATCTGAAAGCTCGGGTACTTGGCGACGTAGAATGAATTCGACCCCATCCCTCTGAACGACTCGGTGAAGTAGAGATCGATAACGTCCACCGCCGTAACCGCGGCGATAACCGAAAACACGCCGATGACCATGCCGAGCAGCGTCAGTAACGAACGAAGCATGTTGCCCCGCAGCGTCTCCCAGGCCATTCTAAGGGATTCGAAAAGGTTCATCGCTAGGAGTACCGCAGGGCTTCGATGGGGCGCAAACGCGCTGCCGACCACGCCGGGATAAACCCGAACGTGACGCCGACACCGACGCAAATGGCAAAGGCAATCATGACCGTAGCGGGCGAGAGCACCGCCGTAAATACCTGGTTGATGAGCGCCGTAACGAGGAACGAGAGGCCAATCCCGATCAGACCGCCGATCATGCACACCACGACGGCTTCGACCAGAAACTGCGCGAGAATCGCCCGGCGCGTAGCGCCCAGAGCTTTGCGGATGCCGATTTCGCGCGTCCGCTCCTTCACGCTTACGAACATGATGTTCATCACGCCGATACCGCCTACGAGGAGCGAAAGGCCTGTCAGGAAGAGACCCACACCGTAAATGGCGCCCTTGACCCCACTGATCTGTGTCTCAAACGCATCCTGTCGCTCCAGGGCAAAGTTCTCTTCCTCCATAGGCCCGAGGCGCCGCGCGAGGCGAACAATGCCCAGCATCTCGTCCTCCGCACGCTCCATCGCTTCCGCGGAAACGGCCCTGGCCTGAATTTCCAGATACGGCCGCGAGCCGAACAGTTTCTTGTAGGTCTGGAGCGGCAAAATGACCTGCTCGTCGAACGAGAACAGGCCCAGAAACTTTCCTTGTTTCTTCAACACGCCCGCAACCTCGAACCGATGCCTGCCTACGCGAATGTGCTTCCCAAGCGGAGAGCCAACCGGGAAAAGCTGCTCGGCCACGTCAATGCCGATTACGCAGACATTCCGAGCAGCAAGGTTCTCGAGCTCCGTATAGAATCGTCCCTGATCGAGATCGAGGTTGAGGACATCAGCCAGTGCAGGCGTCGAGGCACGAAGAAATACGTTGCCCAACCGTTGATCCCGATACTGCACCGAGTTCATGGAAAACGCCACAGGCGCTACCGATTCAATGTACTCGGAACGCTCTGCAATGGCCTCGGCGATGTCTTCCGTAATGCGCGGCCGGTTGCGGTAACGCCACCATTCATTGGTGAAGTTCGGGATACGCACCACGTTAATGACGTTCGTCCCCAGCATGGCCATCGAACGGTCGAACCCGCGCTCGATACCGTTAATGGTCGTAAACATCGCCGTGACGGAGACGATGCCGATGATGATGCCCAGGGTGGTAAGCAGTGCACGCAGCTTGTT
>JADFLK010000043.1 GCA_022564455.1 Bacteroidota bacterium | reverse complement strand
CCATGACCGCGGACACGGGGTTTGAGGCGCAGTTCGGGCATTACACGAGCCCGGTCATCCCGCTGTACGATGCCGATCCGAACGCCGAACTGATGCATAGCATCTTTATCGGCGGGATGAACCAGTTCTACTACGACGAGACGGACCAGCAGATCAAGGAGGACATCCACGTTCCGTTCGTGGACGATGTGACCATGATCACGCGTAACGACAGCGGAACCACAACTGAGATGGTTCTGCCGATTACGCTTCCAGGGCTACTGGGAACGAACGCGACGTTCTTTCTGGAGCCTTCGCTGCCACAGTACGACAACGGCGTCATAAAACTTCGAGAACTGGATGGACGGACGCTGCTTGGACGCGTTCTTGGCGGCATCGAGTCGGACGCGCCGAACGCCGGGTGGTTGGGTGGAAATACCTCCGCGAGCGACCGCATGTTCGAGGTCTACGTGACGGCTCATCCGGTGGCAAACGAGGACGAGACACCATCTACGTTTCAGGTCCTACCCGCGGCTCCGAACCCCTTCCGCGAGGAGACCCACCTCAACCTGCGCCTCGACGAGACCCAGCATCTCTCGGTGGAGGTCTTTGATTTTCTCGGCCGGCGTGTATCCACGCTGCACGATGGTCTCGTTTCAGCGGGGTCGCACTCGTTCGTTTTCCGCCCCCAGGGCCTTGCAGGAGGCGTTTACATCGTGCGGGTAGTTGGCAAGAACGGCACATCCACACAACGAATCGCGTACGTGCGCTAGCCAACGGCCGCCTTCAGAACAAGCATTGTTACGTCGTCGGCGTAGGGCACGCCGTCGATGAATGCCTCCACATCGTTGCGAAGCGCGTTCAGGCAGTCATCCGCCGAATGGCTGCAATGCTGCAGAAGAGCGGCGTCCAGACGGGTTTCGCCGTACTCCTCGTCGTCTGCGTTGCGGGCCTCCGTAACTCCGTCCGTGTAGAACACAAGCGCATCGCCTGGGGTGATCATGATGTTGCCCTCTTCATACTTCGCGTCTGGTAGCACGCCGAGGATGAGCCCGCCAGACTCGAGCGGCTCTATCCCTGTGCTGGGGTGCACAAGACGCGGTGGGTTGTGCCCCGCGTTCACGTAGGTAAAACTGCCCGACTCGGGGTCCAACACGCCCCAGAAAAACGTAATAAACGAAGCTGCATCTGTGTTTTCGCAAACGACACGGTTGAGCCTTCGTGTGGCCGTCGCGAGGTCAGGCTTCTCAGGATCGAGCTCCTGGCGGAGAAGGCGCAAACCAGCCTGGAGGTTGGCCATCAGAAGGGCAGCCGGGGCGCCTTTTCCGGAGACATCGGCGATGGCAAGGAGGAGTTTCCCGCCGGTTAGCGGCAGCACGTCGAAGTAATCTCCGGCCACGTACCGGCTGGGCAGCGAAAGCGACGCGATCTCGTAGCCGGGAATGGTTGGCATTTCGGTTGGAAGGAGCCGCATCTGGATGTTTCGTGCGAGGCGCAGCTCCTCCTCCAACCGCTCCTTCTCTATGCGCGCCTCCACGAGCGCGGCGTTCTCGATAGCCGTAAGGGCAAGTGTCCCCAGCGAAGCCACAAACGCCACATCGGCCCCGGTGTATGCTCGGCCTGTTGCTCGCGGCCCGATGAGAAGTACGCCCCGCATTTCGTCTTGCATCCGCAACGGCATCGCCATCGCCATACCGTGAGCCTTCAGCCCGGCAAGCACCGGCTCGGGGATTCCCTCCGTGGCACCACCGAGGCGGACGGGCACGTCCAGCGTGCCCAAGTGGACAAGGAAATCGTCGTCAAGCTCATCTTTCAGCCCACGGTGTGCAGCCAGTTCAAACGGCTCATCGCCTCCTGCCTGCGTGAGAAGGACGGCGTGGCGATCTGCAAGGAGCTGCCCCATCAGCGCGAAGCCAAGAAGTTTGAGCGCCTCATCGCGGTCCAGCGCAGCCCCGAACGCCTGCGATAATTCAAACAAGGTCTTCAGCTCCTGAACACGAGCGGCAAGGTCGAGGTTGACCTGCTGGAGTTGTCCGGCCACGCGGGCGCTGTGAATGGCCGAGGCCGAGATGTTCACCAACGACCGCGCGAAGGCTACGTCGATGGCCTCGAAAGCATCTCCCGAGGCTTTGGCGCCCAGTCCCACGAGGCCTACCGCCTTTCGCAGATGCCGTATGGGCAGCAGGAGGGCAAACCCGCGCTCTCGCAATGGTTGGGGAATGGCGCCGCCTTCTGCCACGTCGGCGGGTACGGCGAACGTAAAGGTGTCGCCCAGCTCCACGCCGGCCGAGCCCTTTGCCGCGGCCACGCGAAGCAGGCTCCCGTCTTCCTGATCGGCCAGGAGAACCACACCGCGACTTACGAGCAACCTGCTCATGGCTACGAGGAGCAGGTTGCCCAGGATGAAATCGAGGTCGAGCGAGGCGTTGAGCAGTTCGCTGGCCTCGACAACGGAGTTCAGGTCGAAGTGCTGGGCGTCCAAGGGATGGGTTTCCGGTTGAAAGGTTACAGGTTACAGATTGGAAGATTTCAGGTTAGAAGGTTACAGGTTGGAAGGTTGCAGGTTATGCACGAACCCATCTCAACGCACGTTTTCGGCTTCACGAATATTGCAATCTGCTAACCTTCAACCTTTAACCATCGAGATGCACAACCTCGGCCTGCGTGGCCGCGCCATCGCTTACGTGCAGCCGCACGCACGTTTTTACCTGGTGGAGTCCTTGCCGGCCTGCTGCGCCCGGATTCAGGTACAGCATCCCGCCCAGCTCCGGCACGCGCTCGATCCTCAGAATGTGACTGTGCCCGCAAATAAAAACGTCTGGCCGCTCGGCGCGAAGCATCGTACCCACCCCCCGCCCCCACCGGTTGGGGTGGCCACCGATGTGGTGCATCACAAACCGAACGCCTTCGAGTTCGAACCGCTCGGTCTCTGGAAAGTGGCCGCGAATTGGAGGACCGTCCACGTTGCCGTACACGCCGCGCACGGGCGCAATGGCTTCCAGCGCTTCCAATACGGCCACCGGGCCTACGTCGCCTGCGTGGAGAATCAGATCGACCTCCGAAAATGCCTCGGGGATTGCTGGATGGAAGAAACCGTGGGTATCCGAGATGACGCCGATGACCATCAACGCAGCGTCACCCGCAATCCGAACTGAGCTTTGTCGGGGCGCGGGCCGTGGCGAACTTCTTCTCCCTCCACATTGGCCCATGTCACGATTGGGACGGAGACGTACGGGGCCAACTGGTAGCTGGGCCTGCTGAGTTCTACGCCTGCCCGCAGCCAGACCATGCCGCTCCGAATCCGATCCTCCGATTCCCCTTCTATCGCCAACTGGCTTCCCACCACCGGCCGTAGCACGGTGTAATCGCCTGCCTCGCCCAGGAGTGTGACGGCCACGCGGCTTCCAGCGGGATCGAAAAGGAAGTTGTATCCCCACGATGCATGAAGCTCGCGCCCGATAACGCGGATGCGTTGGGCATTGGCGAAGAGATCGGCCGACGTTCCAATCGGTGGATCTCCGCCCATTCCCACCTCCGCCGGACGCGTATCGTAGCCTGCACGAACACGCCGGACACCGATGGCGAACGTAGATATCAAGTTTGGTGAATTGGCTGATGTTGAAAGGAAGGCTACATCGGTCTGGCGGAAACCGAGGCTTCCTTCGCTGGCAGGGTCAACCGCAATGCGGATAGCGTAATCGGTTCCGTCGTTGTGCCAGTAAGGTTTGACAACCAGCCAACTCAGCCCCACCGAGCCCTGGCCGACGCCCCCCGTCAGATCCAATATCGCAGATACATCCACCTGCCTCATCAATGCGTAGTCGAGCTGAGCGGAAGCAGCTACCGATCCGAGGCCTGTAGTGGCATCGGAACCAGGCTGCAGGAGGCTGGTGGTGCGATATCCGATTTCGCCTGAAACCGCAATACCGCCAAAGAAATCACGCCGCGCGGACTCGTCCTGATAGAATGGATCAAGCGTTTGAAAACCTGCCTGTGCAGCGGCCATCGCAGGGAGCATCCACAGCGCCAGCATCATTGGGCCGGCTATCAGAGTAGAGCTGTGGGGAGAAGAGAGCCTCATCAATCCTGCGAACTCAAAGAGGAGCCATCGTGTAACGCGAGTAAGCGCGGGTGGTTCGGAGGGATTGGGCGTGAGTAGAGATCACACTTCCATCGTCTCGCCCGGCGCCAGCACTCGCGCTTCGTAACCGGCCGCGTCCATCCCGTTGGTGAAGCGGCTCACGTCCACCTCGATGTAGGGAAACGTATTGTAGTGGATAGGAACTGTGAGGCGTGGCTTCAGGACTTCCACACACTCCACGGCTTCTTCCGGCCCCATCGTGAAGTCGTCGCCGATGGGCAGAAAGGCCACGTCGATGCCCTTGTCATCGGCGAGGCAGGACATCTCGGAAAACGCGCAGGTGTCGCCGGCCAGGTACAGGCACTTGCCCTCCAGGCGGAGGAGGTAGCCGTTCGGGTTGCCGCCGTACGTCCCGTCCGGGAAGGACGACGAGTGGCGCGCATACGTCTGCGTCACACGCCCCCAGCCGAACGTCCACGAGCCGCCCGTATTCATGGGATGTGTGTTCTCGTAGCCGTGCACGCGGCCGAGGTAAGCAGTGATTTCGAGGTTGGCGACCACCAATGCTCCGGTTCGCTCTACAATGGCGGGCGTATCGCCCCAGTGGTCGCCGTGGGCGTGGGTAAGGAGGATGACGTCCGGGTTCAGGTCATCCGCCGAAACAACCTCTTCTGCCAGCTTGTTGCCCGTGATGAACGGATCGATCAGGAGCGTCGTCCCGTTCGTTTCTATCTGGATGGCAGATTGGCCGAAGAATGTGATCGTCATGAGACGTGATGTATGTGATGTACGTGGCAGCGTGATTATGTGGTTGTCGATCTTGAGTTTCCTCGCGTAATCACGTGTTCACGCCTCACCGCGTGAGCGTCAGCTTGTGCGTCAGGCGCATTTCGGGGGTTTGGAGCTGTACAAAGTAGATGCCGCTAGGGAGGTCGCCGGCATCAAACCGTACGCTGTGGCGGCCCGCACGCAAGGGATTGTCCACCAACACGGCCACGCGGCCTCCGGAAACATCCCACACCGAAAGACGCACGGCGGAGGCCTGTTGCAGGGTAAAGTTGATGGTCGTGATGCCCGAGAACGGATTGGGCGAATTGCCTTCGATGACCGCCAATTGCGCCCCATCGTCGCCCAGCCCGAGCTTGAGGGCTGCGCTTACGCGCTCGGGCGCATCCGGGAAGTGCTGCCGAATGCGGTAGTAGTGCAGCGGGCCCTCCGGGGGCACATCGGTGAACGAAAAGCGCATGGTGCCATTGGCGGCCTCGGCAATACGGTCGCGCAGAAGCACCGACCCGATGGAGTGGTAGCTGCGGCCGTCACTGGAACGTTCCACACTAAATCGGTTGTTCTGCCGGTCTTTGGTCTCCCACATAAGGTGTACGATCGCCCCGTCCACTTCTGCGCTGAGGGCTTCGACCGGATAGGAAAAAGACAAGTCGGAGCGCGCCAGCAGGTCGCCCCGGGGGAGTTCCCGGAGGATGCTCGGCGATGGTTCCGTATCGAACCCGAGGCGCAGGAGTCCTTCTACAGGATTGGTGATCTGCTGCCGCATCGTGAAGCGGATTTCATCGCGCGAACGGGCACGGCCCCAGAACCGTAACTCGTCGATGTAGCCGGAGAACTCTTTCACTCGACTGCCCCCTGAAGCCGCTCTGCGCCCGCCTACCGTCAGCGAGAGCGTGTTGTTAGCTGCGCCGGAGGAAGAAGTGCGGAGGGAGTCCACCACGTTGCCGTCCACAAACAGGCGCACGCGTCCGTTGGAGGGGTTCTGAGAAACCGCAACGTGGTGCCACCGGCCATCGGCCACGGGGTTGCTCGTCCTCATCCCCACGTGCTCACCGGGCTCGCCCCGGTACACCACAAGCCGCCCGCGCGCATCCACGAGCCACTCGAGCGGATACACCTGCTCGTCGCGGCCATTCCATGTGGAGAGCACCACCTCCTCCAGTCCTGTCGTTTTGATCCATGCCTCCATCGTATAGGCGCTTTGGGCATCGAGACCTGGCAGTGCCCGCCGATCCAGCACGTACAACTCGTCTACGTTGCCTCGGCGAAACGCCTTGCCGCCTCGGCTTGTCGCGGCCTCCGCAACAACTACGGCCCATGTGGCCTTCCGCGAATTCGTAAGCATCAGCCGGCCGTCGGCACGGCGCCTCATCGGCATGATGTCAATGGATGCGGACCCGACCGCTGGACCGACTTCAACTTCCAAAATGAGCAGATGCGGCCCCCGAATCGTCTGCATGGCGTAGGCAAGATGTCTCCCTGCCACCATCGAACTCTCGCGCAAACGGAGTGGTACGCGGGTGTTGGAGCCCCTCCTCACCGCACTGGCTTCCACCAGCCTCCACCCGGCCGGGAGATCCATCGAGAGGCCTTCGAGCGCCCAGACGCCCTCCCACGCAACAAAAGCATTGATCCGCTGCCCCGCCTGGATGCGCTCGGAGGGGTACACGGCACCGAACTGGGCATATACCGATACCGGCAACACCGCAATTCCAAACAGGGCTGCGTACAGCAGCGCCCGCGTCAGACGGAGGGTGGTGGAACGACGCAAAGGGGGGAAGAGTGGTGGGCGGGAGCCGCGTCTCGGAACGTACGTTCCAGAGCATGGGGCCTGTTTTGGCCAATACGGCAGGGAAAAAATAGGCTGCGGGCCGTTACCAGTCAAACTAATTCGTCGGCGCAGGGTGAGCCTGCCTGGCTTGTACGAATGAAAATATGCCTCTCGCACGTATTCTCCCGGGTTTCAGGGTTCTGGGATTTGGGATATCGGATTTGGGATATGAGATTTCGGATTTCGGATTTCGGATTTCGGGCTCGGGATTTGAGATTTGGGAGGCTGACTCGTGAGAGCAGTCCTCCGGGCTCTGTTCTCTGTCTTCCGCTCGCCCTTTCCTACTTCCTTCCTCCCCCGCTTCTCCGATATCCCATATCTGAAATCCGTCTCCGTCTTCTGTTCTCTGCCCCCTGACCCCTGCCTCTGTTACCCTTTGCCCTTTCTTCTACCATCCACCCCGGTTCCAGGGGTCTAGTTTCCACCCAACATTTCCTTTCCTGATGCGCCCCATCCTCTTCGCGTTCACCTTGCTGATTGCTGCTCCGGCTGTGGGGCAGGGCTATTCGGGCCTAAACGGCCGCAATCACCCGGAGCTTGACTGGCAGGTGGCCGAGACGGAGCACTTCGAGATCATGTATCCGGCGCACCTCACGGGCATAGAGGCGCAGGCCGCGGCTATCGCTGAGGCCACGTACGCCACGCTTTCCGAGAACTTCGGCGGCGTCACGTTCGATGATAAAATCCGCATCTACCTCTCCGACGAGGACGAGATTGCCAACGGCTCGGCGTATGACGTTGGTTCGGCGGGCTTCACGCACATCTGGGTGAATGCCAACAGCACGGCCACGATCTGGACGGGCGAGGTCAAGTGGCTGCGAAAGGTGATCGGGCACGAGCTCGCCCACATTTTCCACTTCCGCGCCGTCCGGTCGAGCCTGGGGCTGCTACAAAACCTCATTGCCACGGCCTATCCGGCGTGGTGGGTGGAGGGCCTCGCGCAATACGAAACCGAGAAGTGGGACGCCCAGCGCGGCGACCGCTGGCTACGCACTGCAATTTTTGAGGATCGGCTGAGCACGTCGGACGGCAACTCGAACCAGAATGGACGACTCCTGTACGCTCTCGGCAACAGCCAACTGCGCTACCTCGCGGAGACCTACGGCGACTCCACCATCACCCAGATCCTCGAACACCGCACGTCCACGCTGCTTGGCCTGGCGCACGTCCACGACTTATACACGGCTTTCGAGGAGGTCGTCGGAATACCGTACAAGGAGTTTCAGGAGGAGTGGCGGAAGAATGCCAACGTGTACTACAACACGATAGCGGGGCAGATGGAGCGCCTCGATTCGCTCCACGTGGACCCGCTTCGCCTGCCGGGCCAGTACATCTACAGTATCGATTTTAGCCCCGACACGACGCTCATCGCGGCGATGGTCCTTACGTCGGTGGCGCGGCCCGTGCGGCGGCTTTTTGTAATGAATAACCCCGGCGCAGACAGCACGCGCAACGTGCGGGTGCTGGCCGAGGGCAGCCTGCAAGGCCCGATAAGCTGGAGCCCCGACGGTAGCCACATCGCCTACACGCGGCGGATTCGCGGCGATCACGGATCGCTGGTGAACGACCTGTACATGGTGGAGGTAGAGACGGGACGGCGGACGCGGCTTACGCACAGCCGAAGAGCATTCAGCCCGAGCTTTGGCCCGGAGGGGCGGACGCTGGCCTTTGTGGGTACGGCCAGCAGCGCAACCGGTGGAACGGCTAACGTGTTTCTCCTCGATCTCGAAACACTGGAGGAAACGCCCCTCACGCACTTTGAGGGTGATGTTCAGATCACCTCGGCACGGTGGAGTCCGCGCGGCGACCAGATTGCGATAACCGTGTTCGATGCGGAGGGCAACCGCAGCCTGATGACCATTGATGTGGCCCTCGGCGCGCCGACGCCTGTACGGGTTGGGAGCGACCTGTCCATCGAGGCCAACGACAGCCGTTTGCCTGTGTGGAGTCCCAACGGTGACGCGATGGCGTTTACGTCGTTGCGGGACGACGCACCCAACGTTTTTGTAGTGGGGTTGCCGGGTGAGGCCGGACCGGATGGTGTGGTCTCTGGCAAGGAGTGGGAGATGGCTTCGCCGATAACAGAGGACGGAGGTCAGGAGTCAGGAGTCAGGAGTCAGGAGTCTGCGGAGGGCAGACCGCGGACAGCAGAGGAGGACACCCCCGAAACTGAGAAGCCTGATGAGGCCCAGGAGCACACAGGAGGCTCGGCAGAAACGCTCATATACCGACCACCCTCTGATTCTACAGATGAACGACTGTCCTCCGTCCCCCGTCCCCCGTCCTCCGAACAACGTGTCACCTTCCTCTACGACGGCGCGACGGTCCACGATTGGCTGCCGGCGGATTCCCTCCACCCGGCCGGACGCCTCGTACTCGTGTCCTCCGAGACCAAGCGCCGCGAGCGCGTCTACGTGGTGGACGCGGCGCGGCGGCCCACCGTGGATGCCTCCCAACCCCTCACCATTCCCCCCGGCTACGGCGACTGGACCACGCACCGCCCGCCGAATGAGATTCCTTTCGCCATCGAACCCGATCCGTCGCTCATCACCGAACGGTATTCGTACAACTCGTTCGCCAACCTCACGCACGCGATTACCCTGCCCCTTCCGTACGCCGACCCGGCGAACAACGACTACGGCTTCTTCGCCAACTCTATCTGGCTGGAGCCCCTCAACAAGCACCAACTGTTCGTGCTTGCCGGGGTCTCGGTGACACAGTTCATAGAAAAATCGTTCCTCTTACTATCGTACACCAACAACACGCTTGCACCGAGCCTCAGGCTCGACCTGTACCGTTTCCCGAGCCCGAGCAGTTTTTACGGCAACGCGCTCCTGGTAGAGAACCTCACCGGCGGCGACCTCTCGGCCACGCTGCCGCTGGACCTCACCGACACGCCCTACACTACGATCCTGGCCGGCGCACGCATCCGTTATGCCTACGCTGAGCCTTTTGACCTCGCCGACAACGTAGACCTCGAAACGGCCGGCGGTGAATTGCCTCTGCCGGAGGACGGCTACCGCACAGACTTCCAACTCGGCTTCGCCTGGAAGCACCAGCGGCCGTACCGCTACAATATCATCCACCCGCTCGACGGCATGGGCGTGCGTGCACGCGTTACGCTGGGGGCGCCGATCCTCGGCTCGAACAACCAGTTCGTCCGGCCCGACCTGGCCGCGTATTGGGTGTCGCCACAGATCGGTATTGGCCGGTTTTACGCCTACGGGCGCGCCACGGCGGACTCCGTTTTCGGCTCTGATGCGATTCAGGGAGACCAGGCTCTTGGCAACGAATTCTTGACTTGGCTCAGGCGACCGTAAGAACGTTCCGTCCCAGCCACAACAAACACGCCTTGGCCCAATCCCAGCCGGATTTACCGTTAGCCCATTGGCCTGTAACTAATAAGCTCTTCACTAACGGACAGATACTCTTATTCGGCCCAGATGTGCCGGTCGTTTGGCTGATCGGTCCTTGTGCGCTCGCTTCACTCTCAAACCCTCATTGTCACTCCTGATATCGATACACTCGAACCTTGACAACGTTTAGCAACATAAAT
>JADFLK010000399.1 GCA_022564455.1 Bacteroidota bacterium | reverse complement strand
CGCGGCGTTGGCTGCCCTTTTTCCTGTGCACCCCTTCGACCTCATCTACAACTATGGCATCCGCCATGCGACGGGGTTGGGATCGCTGCCTAAACGTGGCGCGCCATCGCGCTTCGCTTGCGGCGTTGGGGCTGTCTGGCTGCTTGGACTAATCTGGGCGTTTGAATCGGGGCATCACCTGGCAGGGTACATATTCGGCGGGTTGCTCACTTCGGTGGCGGTGCTCGTCGCCACCACGGACATCTGTATTCCGTCGATGATCTATCGAATGATCTTTGGACAGCCGAAGCCGATTTCTGACACCTAGTGTGAGAGGACGTGTAACGCCTAGCCATCGCTCAGATGTCCACAAGCTTGACGGCCTTGCTGCAAGCGAAACGAGGCGTCTCTGGTGCATTTTGTGATTGCCGTTTGTTGCGGCTGCGCTTTACCGCTGGGGCGGCAATGACCGTATCCTTATCCGCGGCTTCCTTTTCTTCATGGAGGTAGGTGTTCGTGGAGTTCGCTGTATTCCGAGTCATTGTGGCGGCTCTTCTCTTTGGCTTCGTGGCGCATCGGGCGTTTTACACGCGCAAGGTGAAGCATTCGGCCGACGCCGTCCTTGAACAGCCAGAGCTTGGAAGAACCACGCAGATCGCCAATCTTCTCTCCCTACCGGGTCTGCTTGCGACAGTCACCTACGTCATCAACCCAGCATGGATGTCCTGGTCAGCCCTCCCGCTTCCGATCTGGATGAGATGGCTGGGTGTGGGCGTGGCGCTGGTTGGCTTTGCTTTGCTCCAATTTTCGCAGAGGACACTGGGGGAAAACTGGAGCGATGCCCCCAGGCTGGTACAAGGCCAGCAAATGATCACCGCCGGCCCGTATGAATTGATACGGCATCCCATCTATACTTCGTTCTTCCTGATCCTGGGATCGCTGTTGCTGATTTCAGCGAACTGGTTTATCGGTGGGGTGTGGATCGCAATGACAGGCCTGGATGTCGCCGCTCGAATCAGGACGGAAGAAACGCTGATGCTTGGACAGTTCGGGGAGCACTATCGAGCCTATGCGAGAAGAACAGGCCGGCTCTTCCCGCGCATCATAAAGAGGCAAGGAGCCGAAGCGTAGAAGGGCGTTTGAAGGGGGGCATCACCTGGCCGGGTACGTTTTCGGTGGGTTGCCCGAACGATCTGCTCCAGAGATGGACGCCGACAGATAGCGCTCCTTGAGTTTTCCGGGAGGCTGGCTAAGAGGCTCTCGTCAGCCATTCGTCATTCAGCAACATCGCGTCTTGCTTTTCTTCACAACTAGGGCTTACGTTGGTCTTACTTGCTGACCATCGCTTGTCGTGGATTATTCCCTCGCTATCAAGCGGCTATATATTCAAACGACAATCGCTGCTCGTGTGTTGCTTTTCCCAACCAGTTGATCTCGTCGCCGACACGCACATTTTCGCTCGTGGCGCGAATGGAAGCCAGTTCCTCGTCTACAGCATGACGTTCGAAGCTACTGGGGATCTGGCGATGATACTGCCCTTGCCTGTACCGCCCAATCCGCGGGATGACGCCGTTCGGTTTATCAATCTTGAACGATACCCTGACTTCTTCGCCGATCTGCGTCGCGGTTTTCCCACTCCGCCGGCCCCCCGATTGGCACTGGCAGTAGGTGCGGAGGAGCCAACACTCCGCGTTCACGACGTGGGCAGTTTCGAAGCGTCGTTCGTCCCGCAAACAACAGACTTTGATCGCCTCGACGAGCGATTTCGGATTCCGGAGGAAGTGTGGTCGCGACTGCCCATGTACAACAACTCCGGATTCGCAGTCTTCAAGTTGAAAGGGGGCTCTCGCCGCCAGGACATTCATCCGATGGCATTTGAGTTCCCACGCCGCAATCCAGCCCGGCTGTACTTCCCAACGGTTCACATCCACGACGGCGAAGCCCACCGGTACGCGGATTTCGATCACAGGCTGTACTGCCAGGCCAGCCCCGAGTTGAAAGATTACCTCGGCGGTTGGGCCGAGTCCTACGGCATGGCGTCCGCGTTCATGGACGTTGACCGCGCAGAAGGAATTATCGGTCCTGATGATCCATGTTGGCGCCGCACTCTCCGTGGACGCCGGGAGAATGTGGATACGCTAATCGGCGAATCAGGCAATGTCCCGATCGCTATCTAACGGACTTTACACAGGTACGAACTCCATGCGGATTCGACGAGTCGTTTCGAACATTCCGTCCGCCCTTATGGACGTGAGCCGGGCGTTCTAGACGGAGTTCCTGGGGATGGAAGTGGCCATGGACATGGACATGGACATGGACATGGACATGGATTGGCTTGTGACCTTCGTGTCGCCGGACAATCCAACCGATCAGATTTCAGTAGTACAAACCGAGGAAGAAACTGTGCAGTCCACGGGCATGTCGCTCACGGTAGAGGTTGCCGACGTAGATGCGGATCACGCCAAGGCCGAGGCGGTGGGCGTTGAGATCGTGTATCCGCTCACAGACGAGCCGTGGGGTGTCCGCCGGTTTCATGTCCTCGATCCAATTGGCGTGGTTGTTAATGTGATAAGCCGCACTGCGGACGAGCTCTGACTGTGTACGGGCTCACTACGCATCAAGTGCGAGTACGTGCTAATTTGTTAGCACGTAA
>JADFLK010000398.1 GCA_022564455.1 Bacteroidota bacterium | reverse complement strand
GTTCGTGCTCAACTTTTCCGACCGCCGAGGCGAGCTAAGGGCCGAGGCTTCCGAGCCCCTCATGATTGAGAACTACGCGCTCGGCTACCGCATCCGCTACGATCTGACTGATTTCGAAGCGCGGTCGAACTACAACTTCTTTCACGGCGAGCCATTCTTTGAGGAGATGGTGCCGGAGGACCGCGCTCAAGCTGCGCTTTGGCAGGCGAATCGTGCCCGTGCGTATGCCGGTTCCTTCCGTCATGCTCTCCGTTCCCTGCTGGCAAACAACGTGGAGGGGGAAGGCTTTCATCTATTTCTTCTGCCGAACCAAGGCCCCGGCGGTGGGGGCGTTTTCGGGCGATCTGGAGGGTCGCTGGAGGGAAGTAATCGCTTTCCAACGACCCCGGAAGAAATCCTGAAGCCTAGGGAAGGCGGAGAAGAGTTCGATCTCGAGTTCCACGGCATCTTGCAAATTATCTATGTCGGAGAGCCGGAAGATCCCTCCTACCTCGAGAGCGAATGGGTCAGCGAGCGCCGCGCCCTGCGTGATGTTCAGACCTCCGAGTGGCGTTTCCCGATCCCCGAAGTTTCCGCGCGATTAGATCGGTTCGGGGAAGAGGTCGATCCGAGATCGATCACCGTCTCAGGCTACATGACGTTCGATCGTCTCGCCGACGACCTTCCGATAGAATATGGCCTCGCCGAAAGTGGAATTCCGGGTGCTGCAGAGGCAATCCGGGCGTGGGCAGAAGAGGGACTCTGAAGGATGCAACTGCGTCCAAAGCCCGTTCCAGAGAAAGCAGGAGCCTATTCAGCAATCCAGCTTCCAATGCGGGTCGGATTTATCTGAAGCGGTAAACACTGGTTCTTCTGTGGGCTGACGCCCAATCGGGGAATGGGTCCCGCCTTCACGGGGATGACATCCGGGGAGATATAGCTCGTCACCCGCACGCCGCATCCAACTGCTCCCTTGCATCTTCCGGCGAGAGGTGCTTGGCCACGATGTTGAGCGAGATGCTGCGCCCACCGTCGGCGAGGCGCGCTTCGGTGCCGTCGAACAAACGAAACATGGAGGGGCCGATGCGTGCGGGCCCTTCAAACACGTCGCCCGGGGCCGGCGCGTAGTCGTCACCCAAAATCTCTACGAGCGTCATGCCTTCCCGAAGCGTCTGTGCTACGAAGGTGGAACATTCAGGATGTGTAAGAAAAACCGAGTGCGCGGCGATGCTGGCTTCACCCGAGGAGAACAATTTCAGACCGCAGCCCGAGAGGCAGAGGGCAAGCAGGAGTGGGAGGGCGAGTATGAGGGTGTGAGAGGATGAGGGGATGAGTGATTTCGGATTTCGGATTTCGGATTTCGGAGCGCTCAGTTCTCCGTCTTCCGTCCTCGGTACTCTGTCCTCTGTCCTCCGCTCTCCGTCCTCGGTCGGGAGCCTGTCGTGGTGAGCGTAGCCGAAGGATCCGCTGTCCGCCATCAAACGTGCCGTTCCGCGTGGTACGACGAGCGCACGAGCGGGCCGCTTTCCACGTGCTCGATGCCACGCGCCTCGCCTTCCTCCTTGTACATCCGGAACACGTCGGGGTGGACGAACTCCTCGACCGGCAGATGCATCTTCGTCGGCTGGAGGTACTGGCCGATGGTCATCACGTTCACGCCGTGCGCGGCGAGGTCATCCATCAGCGAGAACACCTCGTCCTGAGATTCGCCGAGGCCCACCATGATGCCGCTCTTGGTGCGGAGGCCGTGCTCGCTCTTTGCCATCTTGAGCACGTCGAGCGACCGCTGGTAGTCGGCCTGGGGGCGCACGCGGCGGTAGAGACGCGGGACGGTCTCGACGTTGTGGTTGAGGATGTCCGGTTTCTCCACAAAGATCTCATCGAGGGCAGGGCGAAGGCCTCGCATGTCCGGGATGAGCACTTCGATGGTGCAACCGGGTATCTGCTCGCGGACGAGGCGGATGGTCTCGGCGAAGATCGGTGCGCCGCCGTCCTCGCGGTCGTCGCGGTTGATGGACGTAACCACGACGTGTTTGAGGCCCATCAGTCGGGCGGCCTCGGCTACCCGCCGGGGCTCGTCCCAGTCCAGGTCTTTGTCTGTCGGGCGACCGGTTTGCACCGCGCAGAACGAGCACGAGCGCGTGCAGACGTTCCCGAGAATCATGAACGTGGCCGTGCCCGCCGTCCAGCACTCTCCCATGTTCGGGCAGCGGGCGCTCTGGCAGACGGTGTGCAGGCCGTGCTCCTCAATGGTCTTCTGGACGTTGCGGAACGTCTCGCCGTAGGGCAATTTCACCCGCAACCACTCCGGCCGCCGGCCGGGCCGGTTCGCTCCGGCCGGTTTCTCAACGACCGGCAATTCCAGCATTCCATCACCGAACGCCGCGCTACTTGTGGTGAGCGGAGCCGAACCATCGCCGAGGGACGGGCTCGTCGTTTTCAGGGTGAGGTCGCCGGGGCGGAGTGGGCTTTTCGTGGGGTCGGCCATGAGCCGAGGAGCGCTGGAAACGGGGAGGGGTGCCAAGGTACCCACGCCGGTTTGGACCGTTCGTGAATCGCCCGTGGGGCGCATAGGAGGCAGTCGGACTTAGGATGATTCTACTACGGCGGCGATGAGTCGGCCCATTTCCTCGATCTTTTTCGTTACGTAGCCC
>JADFLK010000042.1 GCA_022564455.1 Bacteroidota bacterium | reverse complement strand
TCCGGAACCCATTTCCTCGGGTGACGAGATCACCGCTATGGATATCTGGCCGAACCCGGCCCGAGGGGCAACGACTCTTCGGTACGCCCTCAACCGATCGAGCCCCATCGAGGTTTCGATCTTCGACCTCCTCGGCCGGCGTGTGTTGGAGCAAGACGACGGATTCCGCCGGGCAGGCACCTACAGCCTCGCTTTGGAGACCGCGAACCTCGTACCGGGCACGTACGTGGTACGCCTACGTGGCGGGACAAGCCTTCGTACACAGATGATTACGGTCATTCGGTAATGCGCACAGGCCCGGAATCCGCAAGAAGCGCTCACTTCCCCTTAGACCGCAGCGGCCGCATGGCGACTTCCGAGATCAGGTAGTTGTCGGGGCCTTGAGCAAGTGGACGACCGTCGCGGCAACATCCTTGGACGAACGACGTTCGACCGAAAACAACCCGTACTCCGTCATGCGAACCTACACTATCGTCATTGAACGTGACCCTGAAACGTCGCTCCTCGTCGGCTACGTCCCGGGCTTCCCAGGTGCCCACTCACAGGCCGAAACGCACGACGAACTTGAGACCAACATGCGTGAAGTGATCGAAATGCTGCTCGAGGACGGCGAGCCCAAGATCGAGGGCGAATTTATTGGGACGCAACTCATCTCGGTGGCTGCCTGAGCCGTGGGAACCGTCCCGGTCTTATCACCGCAAGAGGTCATTCGGCTGCTCCGCGCCCTCGGGTTTGTGGAGGTCCGTCAACGGGGTTCCCACAAACAATTTCGGCACGCAGATGGCCGCGGCACAACCGTCCCCTTCCATAAGGGACGAGACATCGCGCCCTCCTTGCTGCGCAAGATTGCACGCGATATCGGCGTGACGGTAAACGAGCTTCTCGGGCAATGAATCCGCAAGAAGCGTTCACTCCCCCTTCGGCCTCAGCGGCCGCATGGCGACCTCCGAGATCAGGTAGTTGTCAGGGCCTTCCAGCACGTGGATGACCGTCGCGGCCACGTCTTCGGGCTGCATGGGGTTGGGGCTCCCGCTCGAGCCTGCTGCACCGGCGAAGTGGGTCGCCACAGAGCCAGGGTTGATGCAGGACACCTTGATGCCGTCCTCGCGAAGCTCTTTCATCAATGCCTCACTGTAACCGCGGATGGCAAACTTGGTGGCGTTGTACGCGCTGAGGTGAGCATTGCCAACCAGTCCCGCCACAGAGGCGATGTTGACAATATGTCCGCCGAAGCCGCTTTGCTTGTTCTGCGCCTTCATGGCAGGCACAGCCTCACGTGTGCAGTGGTGCACCCCGCTGATGTTCACGTCGATCTGGAGGTTCCAGTCGTCGAGGGATTGTTCCTCCACCGCACCGAACCGACCCAGCCCCGCATTGTTGATCAGGATGTCGAGCGAGTCGGCGGATTCCCGGATGGTTGAGAACGCCCGTTTGACAGCGTCCGGGTCCGTCACATCGCAGACGATGGGATGAAAATGTTCACCCAATTCATTTCGCACTCCGTTCAGATCGGCCTCATTACGCGCGAGCCCGAAGACAATAGCCCCCTTTTCGATCAACTGCGATGAGAAATGCTTGCCGAGCCCTCGGCTGGCTCCGGTTACGACGGCGACTTTGTTCTGGAGGTTCATGGCTTGAAATTGCGGAATGCGGATCGGACGGTGGCGTGGTCCACGGTACGAAAAACGGCGGGATTCCCCTGCACACCGCGAGCCGAATCGTTGCTATCCTCACATCGATCGCAACAACTGCACAAATGGCAAACACCAACCCTTGGTGGGACTTCTCCCTCGACCCCGGCGTTCGCTCGGACGCGAACGCCGCCCGGTTACCCGATGAACAGGGTGCGCCGCTCGTCAATCCACCTGACGAGAACGGTCGGTTCTCTCTTGAATACGGCCAATACCTGGGACTGGAAAGGCTTCTGGACGCCCAGACGCCGGCGTCGATGATTCCAGATGAGCGGATTTTCATCGTCATCCACCAGTTGTTTGAGTTGGTCTTCAAGCAGATGACGTTCGATCTCGGCGTCATCGCGCAGACGCTGCATCAGATCCTCGGGCTCGATGATGCCTCGTTCAATGCAACGTGCCACGAGGAACTCCCCGGCGAAGCTGGACCCTCGCCGTTCTGGCGCCCCGCCATGACGGCTGCCGCGCGGCTCAGGCACTCAGCACGGTCCGTCCTTCCGACTGTGATGGCATACGTAGGTCGTGGCGAGGACGACGACGTGCTCTTCTCGAGCCTTGAATACGCCCACTTCAGGGACTTCCTGATCCCCGCCAGCGGCTTCCAGTCGGCGCAACTGCGTCTGATTCAGCGCGCCCTCGGCAAGTCGCCACTGCTTGGCGTGCGCGTTTTTCCCGGCGACTCCTTCGGGAAGCACTACACGGGCTGCCCCGTGAACCATCTCGCGGTGGGTGACCCACTCGTTTTGCAGGGCGGCCATGCAACCGCGTTTCCAAGCGACGACGAAGCGACACGTATCGTCGCAGATCTCGACGATATTGCTCATGCCGTGCTCTCACGCCTTGGGATGTTCCATGCCGACGAAGACGGCCTGATTGACGTGCCACTTATCACGCCGGACGACCTTAACAGGGCCGTAACCCGCGTCCGAACTACCATGGGAGACCGCAGTGACGCGGACGAAGCGACGGCACGATTTGCAGCGGATCTGGAGGCGGCTGCGCACGACGAAAACGACCGCAGGCGTTCTTTCGCGGACGCACGAAAGGCTGCCCACGCTCTCCACGAACACAATACATGCCTTACGTTCGTCCTGGACAGGATTTCGGCTACGGATAACGCGCTCCACGCCACCGATCCCGACAGCTTCTTTACCGTCCACAGAAAGACCGTCAGGCGGCACGTAGCGGATGATTCCGGAACGGGCGGCGGCGGAATGCCCTACCTCATCACGAGCCAACGCTTCCTTCTCCCGCTGTTTCCCGCACTGGTGGCGTATTCAGATCTGCGTACATCCGGCACGGAGGACCACCGGGAGAGGTGGTAGGTGATAGAGTTTGAGGAGATGAGATGGGAGAGCGGATAGCGGGTATGGAATTGTCGATTTCAGATTTGGGATGTGGGATTTCGGAAAGAGTGAAAGAAGAAAATGACGGAACGTTTTCGGAGCCGCATTTCAACTTTCATCCTCTCGCCCTCTCATCCTCGTTCCTGAAGCATGTCGATCGTTTCCACCACGTGATGCAGGTGCGGAATGACGATACAGACTACGTACGAAGAACTAAGCCCGAAGTATGCTCTTTCCCGTCTCACCCCTGAGACGCCCTCAGGCCGTCTCGACGCCGATTCCAACTTCATCATTACAATGCCCTCCGTTTAGCATTCCGCGCAACCTCTCGGCGCCTGCATCGTACTTTTCGCCTCTCACCCCACCCTTGCCAGAGTATGGCTACACGCCAACGGACACGACCGCGACAAGACGACGCACACGAACAGGAAGACGACCTCCTCGCCTACGAGACGATGTTCGATCTCGACAACGATATCACGGAGGAGGACGTCGAGGAATTCCTCGAAGAGCAGGAGGCCGAGGAGGAGCTGAAGGAGAAAAAGCCGGGCTTCCTGAATCTCCAGACGGGGTCAGGACTCGTGGTCATCGTTATCGGGATGATCTACCTGATGCAGCAGGTGGGCTTCTTCCCGCTCGGTTTCGCGCTCGGTGGGCTGGTCGCGTTCCTACCGTGGCTGGCTGGTACCCTGATTATTCTTACGGGGTTCGGCGTGCTGTCGTGGAGCCCTACGCGCCGCCGCCGCAAAGCCCGGCAAAAGGCTCGCGAGCGTCGGGCGAGGAGGGAGCGCCAACGGAAGACGACGGCCGGCCGGCGCGTTCAGCAAACAGCTTCTCGAGCCTTCGATGTGGCAAAGAGAAGTGCGAGAAAAGCCGCTAGAGAGGCCGAACGTGCTTCAAGCCGTGTAGCGTCTGTCAGCCGTGTGGCGTCGCGCGCCAGCCAGCGCCGATCGCACGCGCGGAAGCGCCTTGCCAAATCGCGCAAGAATAAGAAGATTGCCGGCGTCGCAGCAGGGATTGCCAACTACCTCGGCATTGATGCCACACTCGTCCGCATCGCGTTTGTCATCGGCACCATCGCCTTCCAGGGGGCTGGGATTCTGCTTTACCTGATCCTGTCCTTTGTCCTTCCCGCCGCCGAGGCAATGGACGATGATGATGATGATGATGATGACAATTCGTTTATCCGCATCGTCAAGGATTAAAAGGGCCTGCTAACACTCAATCGCAGTGGGCCACTTCGGGCCATTCTGGTCCGTTTCGGTGTCACACTCGTCGTCCGGGACTAGTGCCCCGACCTCCTCGTGCACCTCGAAACAGCCTTAAACTGTCCTGGAATTGACCTCACGCGCTAACTGTCAGCAGGCCCTAGGCTACTCCTCCGGCATCGTTCCGGCCACGGCGGTACTCAGCGCCTCCGGCTTGAGGTAGTTCTCAATCGCTTCGTTGACCTCTTCTAGCGAGAGAGCCTTGACCCGTTCCGGGTACTCGTCGAGATAGGAGACGGGAAACCCACGCTCGGCATTGACGAGAAGCCGCGCCGCCAGCCCGCCCGTAGTAGCAAGGCCAACCACATGGCTTCCGGCAATCGTGGCCTTTTTCTCGTCCAACTCATCTGCCGTGATACCGCTGGAAACGAAATCGCGAACGACCTCAAGCGTGGCCTTGATGCCGCGCTTGAGGTTCTCCGAGGAAAGCGAGACATCAATGCGCCAGTAGCCGGTGTGCTCGATAGCGATGCCGGCCAGCGATGATCCGATACCGTACGTCAACCCCATCTCATCCCGGACAATCTGCATCAGCCGCGCCGAGAAGTTACCCCCTAGCACGTTGTTGCCCACATAAAGGGCCAGAAAATCGTCGTCGTCACGGCGCAGGTTGAGAATGTGGCCCAACCGCACATCCAAATTCTGCTTCTCGGCCATGGACACGCTCTCGCGGGCGGGAGTGACCGTCTCCGCATCAGGTGCAAACTTCGCGGCAAGCCCATGTGCCGGCCAATCGCCAAGATGAGCCCGGACTGCTTCTGTCACAATATCAGCGTCGAGATCTCCGGCAAACGTGATCTCCAACCCATCAGAGCCGAAATGCGCTGCGTGGTAGTCTTTGATCTGCTCAACGGTGAGCCCTTCAAGCTCGGCAAGTTCTTCCTCCAGAGAACGCACGTGGTTCGGGTGGTCCGTGCCGAAAAGATGACGCTTGAGCGCACCTGAAGCCTGCGCAGCCGTTGAATCCATCGCGTGCCTAACACCTGCAATGGCTTTCGCCTGCTCCTTGTCGAACTCGTCCGGGTCAAGCAAAGGCTCGCGGAGTTGCTCGGCGAGAATGGCCAGTACGTCGGGGAGGTCCTCTTTCAGAACCTTCCCGGAGAAGCCAATGCGGAGCGTATCCGGGTAGAAGAACAACTGCGCTCCACGGCCTTCGAGCGCCTCAGCGATGGCAAAGCGGTCGCGGTGCTGGGTGCCCTTGTCGAGCAGGTCGGCAACGAGGTGTTGCGCTAGGTCGTCGTCGGTCGTCAGGTCCGGCGCCGTTTGGAATGATCCGCGAAACGACACCACATCGCGGACTTCAGTCGGGATCATCCAAAGCCTCGCGCCGCCGACTTCGGCCTCCAGCGTGCGCTCGGCGAGCGTTTCGATTTCGGTTACGTTCATATGGCTACGTCCATGTTGCCGGGGTTGAATCGGTTAATCCTGATCGGGGGATGCCTTCGGTTCCGGCCGTGCCTTCTCTGCTTTTTTATCTGCCTCCTTCTCTGCAGCAAATGGCTGCTTTCGGCCGGCTATTGCAAGACCGGCCAGCCCTACGAGCATCAGGACGATGGCTATGAGTTGCGCCTGCGTGAACCCGAGCGCATACTGCGGGTTCAGGCGGATGATCTCGATCAGGAACCGCTCAATACCGTTGAAGACGAGGTACAATGAGAATAGCCAGCCCGCTTTGAATGGATGCTTCCGAATGGCCCACAGAATGGCGAAGATGACGATGGCCATCATCGTCTCGTAGAGCATGGTCGGATAGGCGCCCGTTACGATTTCCGGCGGAAGCTCGCAGGCACGACCCCCAGCAGGAACCCACGTGGTGACATCCACCTCCAAAATATTTCGTGGGAAGGTCTCACTCCAGAGGAAATCTGGTAGCCAGCCTGGCTTCTGCGAAAGCGCCGAGCACGTCCCCCAGTCGCCGTCACCGGCCAGGTAGCAACCGATGCGCCCGATCCCATAGCCAAGGATAAGCCCTGGCGCGAGGCCGTCGGCGACGCGAAAGAACGGGAGCCCTTTCTTGCGCGTGTAGACGGCGAGGGCTATTGCCGCGCTAATAAGGCCGCCGTAGAACGTGAGGCCCGCGGGGTTGAAGATCAGCCCCATCGGATCGGCCACGAAGCGATCCCAGTGGTCGATGATGTGGAACAGCTTGGAGCCCGCGATGCCGACGCCGGCAGAAATGAGCATCATCGTCCAAACGAGCGCAGAAGGGCTTGTCGAGACCATCCTCTCGCGCCCTTTTTTGTCCTTCTCCTTAATCTGGACAGCCCTTAACTGGCCAAGGCCGTACATCCTGTCGAACTCACGCTTCGTGAGAACGGCAGCAACCACAATGGCCGTAGCCACCATGAAGCCGAACGAATAGATCGGCAGCGGCAGGCTGAAGCCGAAGAGGTCCTGGAAGAGGTCGGTGAGGCGTGGGTACATAGAGCTAGTGCGTAGTTCGTGTTGCGTATCTCAGTCAACGGAGCCCTTACGCAATACGCACCACGCGATACGACCTAAGGCAAAGGCTGTTCTAGTGGACGATGTAAAGCATTGATCAACTTGTCGAACGCAACCTCGCGCTGCTCCGAAGAATCGAGATCACGGACGGTTGCTCTGCCGGAAGCCAGTTCATTCTCGCCGACGATCACCGCGAATCGGGCGCGTTGGCGATTGGCTTCTTTCATTTGCGCTTTCATAGAGCGGCCAAGGAGATCGTATTCGACGCGGAGCCCTGCTGCCCGCAAACGCTGGGCCTCGGCAAACGTCCAGTTCTGAGCCTCCGTGCCGAGCGCCACGAGGTAGGCGTCTGGGCGCACAGGCTCGGGGAACTGATGGCCGCCGGCCTGCAGCGCGAGGAACAGCCGCTCGATCCCGGCCGCCCAGCCCACGGCAGGCACGGGCTGCTTCCCTCCCACCGACACCGCCAGCCCATCGTACCGGCCGCCGGCCGCGAGGGCGCTTTGCGAGCCCACGTCGTCCGATTCCAACTCGAACACCACGCCGTTGTAGTAGTCGAGGCCGCGGACGAGCAGTGGGTCTTCTGTGTACGGGATACCGAGCAAATCGAGATACTGCTTCACCGCGTCGAAGTGGGCGCGGGCTTCGTCGCTCAGAAACTCGGTGATGCGCGGCGCGTCGGCGAGGAGCGCACGTTCGTCCTCGTTCTTGGTATCGAGGATGCGAAGGGGATTGGTTTCGAGGCGTTGGATGCTGGTTTCTGAGAGCCGGTCGCGGAAGGGCTCGAAATATTTCTTGAGCGCGTCCCGGTACCGCGGCCGCGAATCCGCGTCGCCGAGCGAGTTGATGCGAAGCCGTGTACCGGTTATTCCAAACCCATCGTAAACGGCACGCAGGCACGCGATGGCCTCGGCATCTGCCATCGGGCCGTCGGCGCCGATCAGTTCAACCCCAAACTGGTGAAACTGCCGAAAACGGCCCTTCTGTGGACGCTCGGCACGGAAACACGGCCCGACGTAGTAGAGCCGCTGCGCCCCTCCGCGCTGGCCGAGGCTATGCTGGAGGTACGAGCGCATCACGGGAGCCGTCACCTCGGGGCGGAGAACATATTCCTCATCGCCACGCTGCACGACAAACATTTCCTTTTGAACGATGTCGGTCGTTTGTCCTACACCGCGAGCAATGAGGCCGAGCGGCTCCAGAATCGGCGTGCGTATTTCTTCAAAGCCGAACCGCGCCATCACCTCGTGAACGCGCGCCTCCACATGCCGCCAGATCGCACTTCCGGGCACAAACTGCTTCCCCGAATCCTGTGTGTCGGGGAGAATGTCGAATGTTCCGCGAATGGTCTGAAACATGAGCAATCTGTGCGAGGAGCCTGAGGCGACCGAATCACCCAAGCGCGTTACAATCAGCCGTACGCCTCCTCGGCCTTCCTGAAGACATCAATGACTTCCTCTTCACTTTCTGCGTCAAGCAAGCGCGAGCGGAAATCCGCCTCATTCATCATCCGCGAAATCCGTCCGAGCAGTCGAACGTGCATGACGCGCTCCTTCTCAGGGCCCACGAGAAGCAGGATGAGCCGCACAGGGTCGCCATCCAACGCGCCGAAATCCACCGGTTTCTTCGTAACGGCGAACGCCAGGAGCGTATCCGAAGCGGCAGTCGTTTGAGCATGGGGTAGCGCCAATCCCCGGCCCACACCTGTAGACATGACTCTCTCGCGGGCAAACACGTCTTCGCGAAGTTGCTCGAGATCATTCACCTCCGGCCACCCTCCCAGCAGATTAACTACGGCGTCAATCGCGTCTTCCCTGGTCTCCACATCCAACCCCACGCGGATGCGCTCCGGAGCCAGCAGGCCGGAAATGGAGAGCGTGTTGGTGGGGATCACGACAGATTCCATCGGAAAGAGTTGAGCCGCTGAAGATAAGAGGGAGGGTGATGCGTGAGTACGTGATGTACGTGATTACGTGATGCACGTGATCGGAGAAAACATAGGACCGGAGGACGAGGACAGTGGCCAGGAGCCAGAGTTTCCAGTCTCGATCTTCAACCTTAAAATCTGCAACCTTCCAAATCCAGAAAATCCTTTTCCCTTCATCCTTCACCCTTCCACAGCACGGAGCCGCTCCAGCACGAACGCCATGTCTTCAGGCAGCGGGGCTTTGAAATCGAGCGTTTCTCTGGTCTTCGGATGGTGGAAGCCGAGTGTATGTGCGTGCAACGCCTGCCGCGGCATCCGCTTGAAGAGGTTTTGGAAAAACTGTTTCCGCTTTGTCGTCTCCGGGCCGGATCGGATGACTTCTCCCCCGTACGTTGTGTCGCCGAGGATGGGGTGGCCAATGTGCTTGGCGTGGACGCGGATCTGGTGCGTCCGGCCGGTCTCCAGCCTAAACCCAAGCAGCGCTGTGTGTTGAAAAGCCTCGACGGTTTCGTAGTTCGTGGCGGCCCACTTTCCGCGCTCTTCAGGTACAACGGCCACCCGCTTCCGGTCTCTCGAACTGCGCCCGAGCCACGTCTCGATCCGATCCTCGTCAGGATCTGGAACTCCCCACACCATAGCGAGATAGCGACGCCTTATGGTTCGATTGATGAACTGTTTGGATAGCTGCGAATGAATGAAATCGTCCTTCGCTACGACAAGCAATCCTGACGTGTCCTTATCCAACCGATGCACGAGGCCCGGCCGGATGGTGAGGTCGCCGTCGAAGCGTGGAGCAGCAGCAGCGGTCGAGAGGCCTACCTGATCTTCGTCGGCATCCTCCTCCAGCGCCTCGGCGCTAATGGCCTTACCGCCAACGTGGTGGAGCAGCGCATTTACCAGCGTCCCCGACCGGTGCCCGTACGCCGGATGCACGACCATCCCGGCGGGTTTGTTGACGACCAGTAACCACTCGTCCTCGAAAACCACGTTGAGGGGGATATCTTCGGGAACCACCTCAATGGGCGGTGGGCGCATGATGCGGCACACGATGCGGTCGCCGGGCTGAACGGCGTGGGAGACCTTTGTCCGTGTAATCCCGTTCACGTCCACGTTACCGTCACGGATACCCCGTTGCACCTTCGCCCGCGTAACGTTAGCCATCTTCGCAGTCAGGTAAAGGTCCAGCCGCATACCCCCCTCCTGCCCCGGCGGTACCTCGATTTCGACAATGGTTTCTATTTTGCGTTCAGACATGGTGGCATTAATACGTGAACACTTGATAACGTACCCAGACTGGACTCACGTAATCACGTCTATCACGTAATCACCTCCGAGAGGCAATCGCGACAGGCTTCCGGCACCTCCCAATCTCCTCCCCCGTCGTTAGTTCAGCCATGGCCCACTAAATCAAAAGGGGCCTAACGGCCCCTTCTCCAGCCAGGGTAAAGCCGGGGCCTCAGCCCCGCTCCTCTATGGGAACGTAATCCAGGTCCATGGGCCCGATGTACTCGGTAAGGGGCCTGATGAGGATATTGTCGGAGTACTGCTCCATGCACTGTAACGTCCATCCCGGGATGCGCCCCAGGGCCAAG
>JADFLK010000397.1 GCA_022564455.1 Bacteroidota bacterium | reverse complement strand
GTGGCTGTCCACCATCGTGCCCTCGTCCACGTACGCGCCCACGTTGATGTACATCGGCGGCATGCACACCACGCCGCTGGAAACGTACGCGCCGCGCCGGATGGTTGAGCCGCCTGGCACGACGCGCACACCATCCGTAGCCTGAAGCTGCCGCGCCGGGAAGGTCTCCTTGTCGAAAAAGGAGAAGGCGCCGCTGGAGAAATCCACAATGCCTCCGAGCCGGAAACCGAGCAGGATGCCCTGCTTGACCCACGCGTTGGCTCGCCAAATACCATCGCCGCCGCGTTCGGCTGAACGGGCCTCGCCGGATTCGAGAGCTATCAGGAAGGCATCAAACGCCTCGCGGGCAGCTTCGCGGTCGAGGTCGTCGGCCGGCTGCGCCGAATGGTACTCGATGGAAGCGCGGATGTCGGCGAGAACGGGCATCGCGTATTGGATGGGCAATTAATCAATGGAGGACCGTAGCAAGGGCATGATATATCATGCCCTTGCCAACGCACCAATATGGGGTGCATACGCCTCCAAAACACGCGCCCGCGTTGCCTCCGCAACCGGCGCCAGCGGCAGACGAACGTGCGGTTCGATGAGCCCCATCTCCGCCATCACAGCTTTGATCGGGCCGGGGTTGGATTCGTAGAAGCTCGCCCGCATGGCATCGAGGAGTTCGTAATGCAGCGCGCGCGCGCCTTCATAGTCTCCCGCCAGACCACGCCGAACCAGCTCGCTCGTTGCACCGGGGATCGCATTCGCGCAGACGGAAATCAGGCCGTCCGCGCCGAGCGCGAGCATGGGCAAGGTGAGGTCGTCGTCGCCGGAATAGACCGCAAATCCCTCCGGACGATGCGCTATGATATCGGAGATCTGGTTGAGGTCGCCGGAGGCTTCCTTCGTGGCTACGACGCTCGGGATTTCCTCGGCCACACGAAGCTGCGTCTCGGCCGTGAGGTTCGAGCCCGTCCGCCCCGGCACGTTGTAGAGCACGATGGGGCAATCCGTAGCGTCGGCGATGGCCGCGACGTGGCCCACCACACCGTCCGGCGTCGGCTTGTTGTAATACGGTCCCACGACGAGCAGCGCATCCGCGCCGGCATCCGCCGCCTGCCGCGAAAACTTGACGCTCTGCGCCGTGTTGTTCGTGCCCGTTCCCACGATGACCGGAATGCGCCCGGCAACGTGCTCGATGGCCAGCTCCACAATCTGTTGCCGCTCTTCAGGCGTCACCGTCGGATTTTCGCCCGTCGTGCCGAGCACAACGAGTGCGTCGATGCCGCGAAAGCCAGAATCTCCACCGTTGATCTGGAAATCGATGACGCGACGGAGCGCAGCCTCGTCAACCTGATTGTCCGCCGTAAACGGCGTGATGAGGGCGGGGGCGGCGCCGCGGAAAGGGGCCTGCTTCATAGGTTCTAGTAGGGATATTCCGTATCGCGTATTCCGTATTTCAGACTCCAGGCGCGCTAAACTCAGAGAGCAACACAATACGCATTACTAACTACGAAATACGCACTACGTCTTCCAACATGTCATCCAGCGTAAACAGCCCCGTCCGACCCTTCACCCACTCGGCGGCTCTCACGGCACCATAGGCGAAGGCGCGGCGGTCTTTCGCAACGTGTTTGAAGAGGAGTTGATCCACGGCGCTGTCGAAACCAACCGTGTGTTCACCGAACACGTGGCCGGTGCGCGTCGAGGTGACGTGGAGGGCCTCCGATGGAATGGCTCCGTGCTGCGTCTCAATTTGGATGCGTTCCTTCCGGTCGAGGCCAGCCAGAACGCGACCTCACCGAGTCCCTCTTCGGCGAACTCGGTGGTGGCGACCAGCGCCTCGCCGATTCGGGGGACGTCGACTACTTTCACGTCATGTCCGCTCCCGATCACCCGCTCGATCGCGTATTCGTGGTCGGCAAGCACCCGCGGCGCCCGCCTGAAGTTCGCGAGCTTCCAGCCGGACGGCTCGACCATGCGGTTGCCGCGGTCGAGGCGGGCGGTCGAAATCACGGGCGTGATGCGGCGGCGTTCGAGATCGATCGCGATCGCCTTGGCCTCGCAGGCCATCGGCTTTTGTGGTGCCGCGTCGTCCGGAGGGCTCAGACCGCCCTGTGGCGCTGTTTTCTTGTCGTCTTCCATCGTTTTTGCTCCTATGCGTCGCGGCTGCCGACGATGCGCATCGCCGCACGCGCCTTCGTCCGCCATGCGTGTTCGGGTCGGTCGCCGGGAAGTACCGCGGCGGGCATCTTCGGAGTCACCGTCTGCTCGGCGCCGACCATGTTCGACGGCCGCCAGTACTCGCCGCCCTTGCCATCGGCACGCGGCGGCTTGTTTTCGAGCCTCCGCACCTCGTCAGGGTTCAAGATGCCGTTCTGGATGGCGAGTTGATAACCTTCCATGCGTGTTTTGAAATCGGCGCGCAGCAGACCCTCGACGGTGTGCTCCATGAACGATTTGTCGGTCGCGTCGAAGAGGTCGCGACGGACTGCCGTCTCCCACATCACGAGCCAGTCGAGCAAGTGGAACTGAAGGAACCCGAGCGCCTGCTGTGCAATCCCGGTCCCGTAACTCGTCGACGGTTTCAGGTGCCCGATCATGTGCGGCGGGACGCCGAACCACCGAGCTACCCCGGTAACCTGAAACTTCCGGTTCTGGA
>JADFLK010000041.1 GCA_022564455.1 Bacteroidota bacterium | reverse complement strand
AAAAACACCTCCCAGAGAAGGTGGTAGAGGAGAATCGGCAGAAACAGGATGATGAACACAGTCGTCGCGCCGTCGCCGCCGACGTTCAGTTGGCCCATGATCTGAATGATAAAATACCCGTACGCCGTTACGATCAGGACGTCGATGAGCCACGCCAGGATGCGGTAGCCGAGGCCCGCCGTCGCAAAGGCGAGGTCTACGTTCTGGGCGGTCTGGACGCGGAGTGGATCCAAGGAAAGGAAAAAGGAAAATGTAGAGACGGCCTAGCGGCGTGTCTCCCGGCATGACAGACGGTGACCGATGTAGAGACGGCCCGGCGGCGCGTCTTCCGCGAAGCTACAATCGTGGATGACGCGAGGGTGTTCTGTACTCGTATTTTCACTCCCGAAGCCCGAAGCCCGAAGCCCGAAGCCCGAAGCCCGAAGCCCACCCATGCGCGAAGCCGTCTTTGTCCGCCGCCACGCCGACGACTGGGAGGCGTTCGAGAAGCGCCTCGACGCCGACGAGGGCGTGAACCCGGACGAGATGGCCGAGGGCTACGTGCGCGCCACTGACGATCTTGCCTACGCGCGAACGTTCTACCCCGGCTCGGCGACTGCCGCGTACCTCAACGGGCTGGCGGGTGAGGTCCACCATAAGATCTACCGCAACCGCCGCGAGGAGCGCGGGAGACTGCTGAGGTTCTGGACGGAAGAAATTCCCCGCACCGTCTACGCCGAGCGCCGGGCGCTCTTCTGGGCGTTTGCCACTTTCGTCATCTCGGTGGCCATCGGGGCCATCTCGGCGGCGTCGGACGACTTCTTCGTGCGCCTCATTCTCGGCGACGGCTACGTCAACATGACGCTGGTGAACATTGAGGACGGCGACCCGATGCGCGTTTATAAAGAGATGTACCAGGTGGACATGTTCTCGATGATCGCCCTGAACAACATCATGGTGTCGTTCCTGACGTTTATCGGACTGTTTCGGTATCCGGGCCTGGTGCTTCCTGCGTTCTCGTTTGGCTCGGCCTACCACCTGTTCAGCAACGGCGTCATGGTGGGTTCCTTCCAGTACTTCTTCTTCGAGCAGGGCGTGTTCTGGGAGTCCGTACGGACCATCTGGATTCACGGCACTCTGGAGATCTCGGCCATCATCATCGCGGGTGGCGCCGGGTTGGCGATGGGCAACTCGCTTCTCTTTCCAGGGACGTACCCCCGTCTCGTGTCCTTCCGCCGGGGAGCTATTCGTGGGCTAAAAATCGTCATCGGGCTCATTCCCATTTTCATAACGGCGGCGCTACTTGAGGGCTTCGTCACCCGCTACACCGAGATGCCCGTAGTCCTGAGCGTGCTGATTATTTTAGGGTCGCTTGCATTCATCCTGTGGTACTTCGTGTGGCTGCCACGAGCCATCCACCTTCGTGATGCCGTGCCGACCTCGAGTGTCACCTTGCCCGAAGCTGTGCCCTCACCCATATGATTGACGATCTCGCCGGTCAAAGTAGCCTTCTCAGCGGTCCCGCATTGTCCGACGACCTGGGTGACATCCGCTTTCGCCGCGAGCGCGATGTGGGCGACATCATCAATGTCACCTTTCGGTTCTTGCGCGACAACCTGCGTGAGATCGCGATCGGGATGCTCTACATCGTGGGGCCGATAGCGCTTCTGGCCGCCGTGCTGTCGTTCTTTGTGCAGAGCCAGATGCAGTCCTCCATGTTCGACATTACGAATATCGAGGACAACCCGTTCGAGATTTACAGTTCAATGTTTACGCCTGCGTATTTCGGCTACATTTTATTGTTGGTGATTGTGCAGATCCTCGTCTCCGCGGTCGTGCTCAGTTACGTAAGCCTCTATCGCGAAGGCCACGCGGGCGAGATTACGCCCAGCCATTTGTGGGCAGAGGCCAGCTACATGATTGTGCCGATTATCGTCCTTTTCTTGCTCATGGGGTTGTTTGTAGTCCTGAGTGTGGTCGTGTGGATTGTCCCGTGCCTCGGTGTGCTTGCGTGGCTGGCGGCATTGGTGTACCTCTTCCCGTCGCTCTCAATGGCTACCGTCTCGCGTGTGTTGGACGTGGACTCTGCGATCGGGGCTCTCAAACGGCCGTACGAACTGGTAAAAGGGCAGTGGCGGATGTCTTTCGGGACGATGGCGATTGCGATGATCGCCTTTATGGCCATCGCCACCTTGCTCTCGATTCCTGGCGCTATGGTAGGCTTTGGCTCTGCGATGGGCTCGCTGTCGGGCGACGATCCCGGAGGTGGAAGTAGGGTTCTGCTCGCAATCGGTTCTTTACTCAGCACCCTCACGTACTTCGGCTACACGATCCCCCTCGTCGCCGGTGCCTTCCTCTACTTCAACCTGATCGAACGGAAGGAGGGAACCGGGTTGTTTGCGGATATCGACTTGATTGATTCGGCGCCGGCCGTGGTCGGAGAACCCGATGATCTGGGGCTGCGCCACTCGTCTTCGTCCCCGCCTTCGCCAGAGGCCGATACCGAATCGCGCGACGATAGTTTCCGGGATGGCGGTTTCCGGGGCGGAGGATTCGATGAGGGTGAGGGCTCGTGAGAAGACGGTTGCTTCGAATAGGCATACTGGCCGGGCTCTGTTTGCTGGGAAGCACCGTACGTGCGCAGGACGGCGATAAGGTCTCGGTTCCGCCCATTCCGGAGACGGAGAAGGAAAAGCTGGGCGTTGTGGATTCGTTGGGTGTGGCAGTTGAGGCCGATATCTACGGCGTGGATGACGCAGGCCAATCGTTGACGTACGATACCTTTGCGTACGATGATACCTATGCTGCTCATTACGACACGAGCGCCGTGGTTGCCAGGGTGATTCCCGAGCGGGAGCTCGAAGGCTTTCGGAATAACCCCAACTATCAGTACGACCGTGTAGAAACAGGTGGGCCAACACTTTTTTCTTTGTTCTGGCAATGGCTGGATGACGTTCTCTTCCACCCACTGCGCGAGAACACGACCGAGCAGTTTTGGTCGTGGTTCTGGATGCTGGCTGGCGTCGCGGCGCTCGCTTTTGTGATCTCAAAGGCCCTGCGGGCCGATTCTGGCTGGTTCTTTCGCAAGAAGGACGAGGAAGTGGAGATTGCCGGCCTTGAGCTACTCGACACGGAAGACATCGAATCCGTCGATCTGGATGCGTTGCTGGAAGCCGCCCTGCACGGCCGTCGCTACCGCGATGCCGCTCGCTACCAGTACCTGCAGGCGTTGCAGACCCTCACCGAGCAAGGGCTCATCAACTGGGACAAGCACAAGACCAACCTCGACTACCTCGCCGAAGTGCGGAGCGCAGATCGCCCAAACCTGAACGCGCCGTTTGCAGACATCACGCGCCTGTTTGAGTGGATCTGGTACGGAGAGTTCCCCGTGGACGAGCAACGTTTCTCTCGCGTGCGCGCTCGCTTCGATCTGTTTTCTGAGGCCCTTCGGGAGGCACATCGATGAAAGCAAAACTGCCCCTCATCATCATCGGCATACTGGCCGTGGTCTTTGTGATTCTGCTCTCTCTGCAGCCACGGTCGGTGGACTGGCGGCCAGACCTCCGCCGAGATTCCGACAATGCACTGGGGGCCGAGATTTTCGCCGAACTTCTTCCCCAGTTGCTGGCGGATGCGAATGGCGAGGAGGCTAAACTCACGCCCATCCTCGATCCGCCGTTCATCCACCTCGGGGACGAATCGCTTGAAGGCACGACGTACCTGTTCCTCACCAACGATTTTAGCCCGGACGAGGCGGAAACCCTGCGGTTGTACGAATACGCCGAGCGGGGCAACACCGTGTTCATCGCAGCGCAGAGCATCACGGGTGCGCTGGCGGACACGCTGGGTATTCCCGCTGATTCTGCGAATGCGTTTGCTCGCGGTCTCGATTATCGCTACCGCGGCTTCCTGGGGCAAGGCGATAGCACGTTGCACCTTGTTGCTCCGGTGCTGGCTAAGGACGAGGGCTATGCATTCTCCTACGAGGTTGGCAACTGGGTGATGGCGGGGCTCGATACCGCGCGGACAACAGTGATCGGTACAAGTTTATCGGGCGAACCCACACTGGTTCTGGTTGAGGCAGGGGAGGGGATGTTTCTAATTTCCTCCACGCCCTACGCATTCGGGAATGCCGCGTTCACGGGGGATGGCAGTGGGACTGAGTACGTGGCTGGCGTGTTGGGTTATCTCCCGTCGCAGCCGGTTTTTTGGGACACCTACTACAAACCATTTGCCAATCAGGCGCAGACGCCGCTGCGCTACATTCTTCGCGAACCACCGTTGAAGTGGGCGCTTCGGCTGATGCTTCTCGGCGTGTTGCTGTTCATTGTTTTTCGAGGCCGCCGATGGCAACGCGCCGTGCCCGTTGTGGCCGCGCCCGTCAATGCCACGCTCGATTTTGTGCGAACTGTCGGGCGATTGTACTTCCAGGACGCCGATCATTCGGCGCTCGTGGATCGGAAGCTCCGCTACTTCTTCGACCGCATCCGGACGAGGCTGGGGCTCACGGAAGTCGACCTCTCGGAAGAGACCGAACGCCGCGTAGTTGCACGTACGGGCCTTTCCACCGAACACATCGCCCGTCTTTTTGCGCGCTTCCGACGGCTGCGCCGCTCGCGTACCGTCGATCCCAAGCACCTCGTCGAACTTGACCGTTCACTGGACCGGTTTTACGAATCCGTTGGGCGATGAACGTGATGTTTATCACTCTGACTCCTTCCTAATCACTCCGATGACTGAGATCCCCGAAAACAACCCGGTGCCCGAGCCCGAACCTGACGGCGCACAGGCAGAGAGCACGCAACCCATCTTCGAGCCGCGAACCGACCTTTCCGGCCTGGCGGCCTCGGTTGATGCCCTCCGCAGCGAAGTTGGCAAGCTGATCGTGGGGCAGTACGGCTTCGTGGATGAGCTGATCGCTGCGCTGCTCGCGGGTGGCCACGTGCTCATAGAAGGCGTGCCGGGCGTTGCCAAAACGCTCACGGCCAAGCTGATGGCCAAGGCTACAGGGCTGCCCTACAGCCGCATCCAGTTTACACCAGACCTGATGCCATCGGACGTGATCGGCACGAATGTATTCAGTCCGAAAACAGGCGAGTTCGAGTTCCATCGCGGCCCGATATTCTCCTCCGCCATCCTCATCGACGAGATCAACCGCGCCCCCGCCAAGACGCAGGCCGCGCTGTTCGAGGTGATGGAGGAGCATCAGATCACGGTAGACGGTACCACCTACAAAATGGACGAGCCGTTCATCGTGTTCGCCACGCAGAACCCGATTGACCACGAGGGCACGTACCGCCTCCCCGAAGCCCAGCTCGACCGCTTTCTGTTCAAAGTGCGTGTCGGCTATCCATCTTTGGCGGAGGAGGAGGAGATCCTCGAGCGTTTTCAGGGCCACGGCGGCTTCGTGGACATCGACAAGGTGCAGCCCGTCCTCGATGTCGCGCGGATCCGTGAGGCGCAGGCCGCCGTCCGCAAGGTGCGCGTGGAGCCGAAGATATCCAGCTACGTGGCTCAGATTGTCTCCGCTACGCGGACGCATCCGGCGCTGTACCTCGGCGGGAGTCCACGTGCCTCGCTAGCCATCCTTGTCGGCGCCAAGGCCGTCGCCGCGATGAGCGGCCGCGACTTCGCTACCCCAGAAGATGTGCGAGCGGTCGTGGCACCGGCGCTTCGCCACCGCATCATCCTCACCCCCGAGAAAGAGGTCGAAGGTGTTCGCGCCGGTACCGTGCTGAAGCGGATTGTGGAGGAAATTGAAGTGCCGCGTTAGGGCTTAACGGGTGTGAGAGTATGAGGGGCTGAGGGGAAAGCGTCTCTCACTGCCTCGCACCACTAGTTTCGTTCGAGAAGCCATGTTCTCCCTGATAAAATCCCTCTACCTCACCAAACGCTTCTTCGCCATTCTTGTGGTGATGATTGTGCTTTGTGTGGCGGGATACTATTGGGCTCCGCTCTTTCTCGTAGCGAGGATCGGCGCGGCCATTCTCGTAGCCACAATGCTCGCCGACGGCGTGCTTCTCTGGCGGACAAGGAAAGGGAAGAGCGGAGGGCTGGAGGCCGAGCGCAACGTCCCGCTGCAACTTTCCAACGGCGACCTCAACGTGATTGCGCTGACCGTTCGTAACACCTATGGCTTCAAGGTAAAGGCGCGGATCATTGACGAGGTGCCGGTGCAGTTTCAGGTGCGCGACAACGGGTTTGTGGTGCCAATGGCACCGGGCGAGGAGAAGACGCTTCGCTACACTCTCCGCCCGACTGAACGCGGCGCGTACGTTTTCGGCCACGTCAATATGTTTGCGGAATCGCCGGTCGGGCTTCTTTTGAGGAGGTTCAGAACCGGTGCGGAGGTCGAGGCCGCGGTGTATCCGTCCGTTATCCAGATGCATCGCTACGCCTTCCTCGCCACCACCAACCGGTTGGAGGAGGTAGGCGTCAAGAAGGTGCGGCGGCTCGGGCACACGATGGAGTTTGACCAGATCCGCGAGTACGTGCCCGGCGACGACCGTCGCAGCGTGAACTGGAAGGCCACGGCGCGGCGCGGCGGCCGGCTGATGGTCAACCAGTACGAGGAAGAGCGCTCGCAGCCGATCTACGCCGTTCTCGACATGGGCCGCACAATGCGCTCGCCGTTCGATGGCCTTACCCTCCTCGACCATTCCATCAATGCGGCGCTGGTACTGTTAAACATCGCCTTGCTGAAATCCGACAAGGCTGGGCTCATAGCGTTCAACGAGGAGATCCGGGCTGTCTTGCCCGCTGACCGGCGTCGGTCGCAACTTCCGCGACTGCTCGAAGCCCTCTACAAGCTGGAGACCGGCTTCCGCGACCCCTCGTACGAAGCGCTACTCGCTACGATCGTGCGCTCCCTTCGCAAGCGCGGCCTCATGCTGCTGTTCACTAACTTTGAGACGAGGAGTGGTCTCCGGCGGCAGTTGCCCTATCTGCGGCGGATCGCCCGGATGCACCGCCTCGTCGTCGTTTTCTTTGAGAACACGGGCCTGCGCGAACTGCTGGAGCAGCCGTCCGAAAGGGTAGAGGACGTTTACGTGAAGGCGTTCGCGGAGGGTCTCGCCGTAGAGAAACGGGAGATCGCTCGCGAACTCGAGCGCAATGGCATCGGCGCGTTGCTCACGAGGCCCGAATCCCTCACGGTTGACGCCATCAACAAGTACCTGGAGATCAAGGCGCGAGGGATGATTTGAACGCTTAGTTAGCCCGACTGGTGTTTTATACATCATCAATCATGATGCGAGGGGCCAAAGATGCACAATCCTCTCGAACGCCGAACTCGACCTTTAGACTTCGGTCCTGATAGTTCGAACACGATCCTCGCCACAAAAGAAAATCACCCATAGATAGAACCCACCTTCGCATCTGGCGGACGCGCCGATAATGCACAAGTGCTACCTTCGCCATCTTCTGTAGCACACGTACGCATGGCCCTTCGTTTCTTCCTGGCTCTCGTAGTTCTCGCCCCCCTCGCGTGCTCGACGCCCGAGCCGGACAACCCCGTCGTCAACCTTGTGCCTGCGGAGGCACTTATGGCCGTTTTCCCATCGGCTGTCGACAGTTTTGCCGCGCTGAGCGACACGACTTACCTCGGGTACCGCGAAACGGAAACAGACACGCTAGCCCTCATAACGGTTGCGCGGATATACGAGTCGGCGTCGGGGCAGCGGCTGGCCATAAACCTGTCCAGCTTCGACAGCCGCGAGTTGTTCATGGCAACCTACGGAGACAGCGCTATCCGCGACACGACGGTCGAAATGGAAGCCTACCAGATTCTACTTGGGCGCATGGTCATGGCGGACGACTATCATTCCGCCGAGGCCAAAGCGTTCGATTCGGTGGCCGTGCGCGCTGCGCTGGATCTCATCGACTACGAGCAGTTGGCCTCGCTGGCCACCGAGCCGATTGAAGTAGACAGCATGTTCCTTGTGCGGACGGACTAGACTGTTTCAGTCTTGTCGTGGGCTTCCAGAACCTTCGGTTCGTCGGTGCGAGGGAAATACGTATCCAGCGTGTGCCGCGCTACGATGCGTGTATTGTAGGCGTCGGATATCGCTCCGATTGCCCCACCCAGGAAAGGCACCCCGCGAGCAATCCGCCCGCCGATTCGGCGCCCCGCCGCCGCAGCTCCCCAGAGGAAGGTGGCCTTGGTGATGGATCGCACCCCTTTCTCGGCCAGCTTCACCGTTACGCGGCTCAGCGTTTCCTCCTGCTCGGTATTCGGCTCGCCTTCTCTGGTTTTAAGCAGACATTCGACCACTTCGGATCGTGCGTCCGCGTCGTCGAGGTCGCGGCCGGCGAGCACGGCGCACGAGGCGGCCATGTGGAGTTGAAGCAGCGCCACGCCCGCGAGGTTGGCTGGGAGGGTGACAGGCATCGAGAGCCAGCCGCCGAGGCCGGTGACGAATCCGGTTAGGCCGGAAAGTGCGATGTGTTGCCCGATCATCGCTTCTGCGTGGGCGCGTGAGGCCCCGCGCCGGAGGTACGGCGCCGCGAGTTTTTCCGGTGTATCCACCAGCGGCAGGCCGGAAACGGCCTTCGGGTACAATTGGTTGAGGAGAAAAGATGTCATGGTTTTGGAGCGCGTGGTCTCGCAGCCGATACAGAAAAAGCCACGTCCGGGTTGCGTTTTCGGCGAACTCCTAGGAACCTCCGCCGAGGTGCTCGTCCAGTTGCTCGTTGATCTCTTTCTCCAGGGTGCTCCGGAAGGCCCGCATCATGAGCCCCAGCCGCACCTTCACCTCCACAAGGTTGTGGCTGACGGCCAGTTCGCCCCGAACGCCCGTGCCCCGAATCATCAGCGTGTTGCCTTCCCAATGGGCTTTCACTCCGTGCTCCGCACGTAGGTCGTCGGCTACACGGTCGGTCGCCGTCCGAGCCGCCTCGAGCCCCAGCGTGTGCGTGCGAGCGATGTGGATGTGGGACACAATTGGGGTGGTATGAGAGGTTGAGAGTCTGAGAGGAGTACCGAAGCTACGGGCTGAGAATATCTTCGTCTCGCAGTCCAAGCTCCCAATCCCATGATCGACTCCTTCCTCGGCCGCTCTCCACGCTTCGATGACTCCAACTACATCGCCCCAACGGCAGCGGTGGTTGGCGACGTAACGTTGGGTACCGAGGCCAGCATCTGGTTCGGCGCCTCGCTTCGTGGAGATGTCCACTGGATCGAGATTGGCGCTCGGAGCAATGTACAGGATTGCGCCGTGGTTCACGTTTCGCGTGAGACGCACCCTTGCAAGATTGGGAGGGGCGTCACGATTGGTCACTCGGCTATCGTCCACGGATGCACGGTGGAGGACGACTGTCTGATTGGAATGGGCGCGGTCGTATTGGACGGTGCGGTGATCGGCGAGGGCAGTATTGTAGGCGCCAATGCGCTCGTTACGATGAATACCGTCGTTCCGCCGAGGTCGCTCATGCTGGGCTCACCGGCGAAGGTCGTCCGGCAGCTAACAGAGGAAGAAGTAGCGCACAACAAGGCGAATGCTACCCACTACGTACGGATGTCGAAGATGTACTTGGGCCTCGACCGGCCTACAACAAACCCCTTCTACGTGGATGAGCGGGGCCATTAGTTCAAATTCATGGGCTTGATGCGGTCTGTGGTGTGCTATTTGAGTGGAATCAAAGCGCTTTCGTACCCCCACCAGCGAGTTCGTTATGGCACGTCTTCTTAATCCCGCCCGCCCCATTGGCTGGCTGACTGTCGTCGGCCTGGTCTGTCTGGCTTCTACCGCTCTAATCCACCGTGCAAAGCGCGATACGATCAAGATTCCTCGGTATGTGTATCGCAACGCCAGCGACCTGCAGAGACAGTGCTACGCCTGATCGTCGATCAATTGATGAGATTTCTATAGTTGGTATAGCGCGATGGCCTCGCGCATCATCGGCACGAGTGCCTCCCACCCTGAAGGAGGATTGATCAACGGGTTCCATAGTAGTTTTCTTTAGCCGGGGCACCCCCCTCAGCGGGGCGTCTTTATTTTCCACCCGTTCGGTTCACCATGCGTCTTTCGGGTTTATGGGATCGTAGCAAGACCAATGGGAAATCGAGACCATTTTCTCGGCCTTTTGAGGCGTCCCGCAGTACTGCGGATAACGAAAAAGAGCGGGGTAATGGGCCGATTAGCCACCGTCGTAGTAGAATCATCCTAAATCCGCCAGCCTCCTAAGAGGCTGTTGAATTACGTGCTCTGTCGCCGAGACAGCCTGCCCCGACTTGTCGGGGAGCGCATCTCGGTTGAGATCAAGGCGCGAGATCGTAGTCGAATCGGTGATTCGGC
>JADFLK010000396.1 GCA_022564455.1 Bacteroidota bacterium | reverse complement strand
AGCCACTTCACCCCTGCCTTGGGCTCCAGGATCTCAGCTGCTTCGTCAATCAGGTCTTGCAGATCAAAAATCTCCGGATGGATGACGTCCTCGCGGTATTCCAGCCTGGCAATCTCAATGAGGTCGCTGAAGAGATTGTTCAGGCGCTGAAGGTTAACGAGGCCCTTTCGGGCGTACCGTTTTCGCTGTTCAGGTGGCAGGCTATCCGAACCGAGGGCCTCCAGGTACCCGAAAACGGCGAAAATGGGATTCTTTACCTCGTGCGAGACATTCCCGATAAACTCATTCTGGACGCGGTGCATCCGTTGCAGTTCGTGGATGTCGGAGCGAAAGCGCCTGGCCATTTTGTTGAGACTCTGCGCAAGATCCTGAAACTCAGCCGCCCTCGTTCGCACACGGATGGCCCGATCCAACTCACCCTCGTTGATGCGCCGTGCGTGCTCCGTAATAGCCATGAGCGGCTTGTTCACCTGGCGAGCCGCAATCCAGGCACCCAGCAACGCCAGTACGAGCGCCAGCGCCATACCAATGATAAGTGTTGCCTGCACCTTCTGTACGGCGCGGTGGAGCGGTGTGGAAGGCTGGCCCAGTCGGACAATCAGCTTGGAATCGGAGCGGAAGGAGGCCGCATAGAGAATGGTTTCAGCCGCCGGATCTTCGCCCTGGCGTTCCGCATAACCCACCCCCGTGCGGAGGGCGGAACGCACCTCCGGCTGTCGGAAGAACTCTTGGTCGATGGGGCCGATGAATGGCCGCCAGATGCCTTCGGTGGTATCCAGGCGGGCAACAGCCACTTCCCGCTGCGTCACCCCGGCGATGTTTCCGGCAAGCGCCCGCACCGCCGCCCCGTCCGGCTCGGCCTCCAGCAACACGGCAACGCGTTCTACCTCCTCACGCAGGGTTTCACGCGCTGCATCGCGTACCTGCCCCCGCAGCACGAGAAACGAGTACAGCCCCACCACGACTACGGCCAGCCCCACAAAAAAGGCAAACGTGAGCATCATCCACGTCTGCGTAGAGGCCCGGCGAGGGAAGAACAGGTTGCGGATGGTTCTCCAGCGAAGCATGATTCCTGGTGCCTATTGCGAGTGCGTACCGCGAGACAGTCATTCCAATACGCAATACGTACTACGCAAAACCGCTTACACCTCGGTTGCTTCCTCCTCCACGAAACGATATCCAACACCGCGGACCGTCTGGATGTGCTGGGCGAAACTGCCGAGTTTCTCGCGGAGGTTCTTGATGTGAGCGTCCACCGTGCGCTCGGTGACCATCATGGCATCCTTCCAGATGGTCTCCAGGAGCTGCTGGCGGGTGAAGGCCTTGCGCGGATGACGCACGAGGTAGCGCAGCAACTCGAACTCGGTAAGCGTGAGCCCAAGGTCTTCGGCCTCAAGCGTAGCACGGTACTCGTCCTCAAAAATTATGAGGTTGTTGACCGTGAGAATCTTGCTTTCCTCGGTACCCGTCCGGCGCAGCACGGCGCGGATGTTGGCAAGCACCACCTGCGGGCTGACGGGCTTCTTCAGGTAGGTGTCGCCGCCGGCAGTGAGGCCCTCCAACTCGTCCATCTCCTCTGTCTTGGCCGTCAGGAAGAGAATCGGAATCTTTTCCGTCTCGACACGCCCGCGAAGGCGACGAGCGATTTCAATTCCGCTTATGCCCGGCAGCATTACGTCGAGTACGATGCAACTGATGTCCGGCGTCACTTTGGCAAGCGCTTCTTCGCCGTCGTACGCGGTGAGGACGTTGTAGCCTTCTTCTTTCAGGAAGTGGCTGATAATTTCGACGACATCTTCTTCATCGTCTACGACGAGGATGGTGATCTCATGTGGAGTGGCAGTGGCCATGGCTGGAAATCCGGCTTGGGGAGGGAATCGTGGATCAATATACAGGGCAGCGCTGAAAGACGCCTACCGAACCGGGCAGTTTCTGAAGGTTTACAATCCGACGGATTCCTCGCCCAAATACTGGCGGGGAACGCGATTCGTTAAGCCACAAGTCAATTCGTAGGAAATCGTTCCCGCAGCTTCGGCAAGTTCCATCGCCGAGAGGCCACCCGGGCCAAACAACACAACGTCGTCACCCAAACGAATCGAATCGGAGGGCATTGGAGGCCCCAGGTCTACCATCAGCATATCCATGCACACACGGCCCACGATGGGGTACATGGCGCCCCCAATGCCCACGCTCCCCCGATTGGACAGAGATCGGGGAAGGCCGTCTCCATACCCTGCTGCTATCGTGGCAATCCGGGTTTCTCGCTCGGCTGTCCACGTGCGGCCGTACGAAACGGTATCGCCCGGCTGGACGGCACGGATATGAACGACCCGCGACACGAGCCGCATGATGGGGCGAATGTCGGCCTCTTCAACCTCCGGAAGCCGATCTACCACGAGCCCGAAGAGTGCGCCGCCAAGGCGTACGAGCGTGCGGCCACGGGATGTCTCAGGAAGGTGCAGGAGGGTTCCGCTGTTGGCAACGTGGGTGACCGGTGGAGGATTTTCGAGCGACTCGACGAGCGCATCGAAGCGGCCAAGCTGCTCGAGGGTAAAGGTGCGGTCCACCGTGGCGAAGTGAGTCCAGATACCCTCTACCAAAATTCCCGGTGCGGTTCGCAACCTGGCAAGGGTTACCTGGACCTCTT
>JADFLK010000395.1 GCA_022564455.1 Bacteroidota bacterium | reverse complement strand
CCCCGACGGGACCGCAGCGGGCGCATTGCGCTGGCGATCCCACGAAGTTGGAAAGGAGGTCTTTCGAGCCCTCACAGGGAGAGGCATCTTCGATGCGGACGGCGCATTCGTGCGTGCCGAAGTAGCGTTTGAACTCCGATCGGATGGCGAACTCGTAGCCGCGACGGTCACGCCCAGCACTAACGATCCGGATTGCCTCATCTGGGAATTTACCGGGAGCTCTGTTCATATCTCCTTCGACGCAATCGGAGAGATAAACGTCCGAGAGGGTAGCCGGTAGGTCGCGTTTTATACGGGGATCACCCGAGATTTTCTTGCAGTTCCTTCGGACGCCCCCCCCATTTTTTCTCCCCAGCGAATATGTCGCTTCCTATGCGAGCTCAACGCGCGGATCGGTTCTCTTTCAGCACCCCCTGGCTGCTCTTCGCCCGAGCGCGGCTCTTCGCCGACCGGTTGGAACTGACGGGCTGGCGCATGCAGGGACACTACCGGCGCGACATCCTGGTTGGGCGCATTCTTCAGGTTGATGCGCTGGAAAACGACCGCCTCGTGCTGTGGCTCTTCAACGGAGAGACGGTGCGCCTCCACATACGACAGGCCCGGCAGTGGAAAGAGGCCATCGAGAAGCAGCAGGCTCGGCTGTAAACAGCGCCAAGAGGCTGTTGAAACTCCACCTACCTGCGGCGGCGCCTCGCTTACGGCGTAGTAATTCAACAGCCTCCAAAGAGCGTTTTTTAGTTGCGTCCGATCTCTGGCTCTGATCAAGGCTGGTGTCTGTTCAGGTATGGGGGTATGGGAGGGTGCTCACGTTGTGAAGGGACGGCTACCGCACCCGCGTAGCAATCACCGTAACAATGGCTATCGCGATGCGGGTTTCTACACCGGCCTCATCCGCGAACACCTACACCTGCGAGACCTTCAACGTCCGCCCGTTGCGGAGCACCCTTGCTCGGGCAATCAGGCGTTCGCCGACGGCTTTCTCGAGGAGGTTGATCTTGAACTCTACGGTCAGCGGTTGCTCACCCTCAGCCATGAGCGAATACGCCGCAAACCCTCGGGCATTGTCGGCCAGGGTCGCCGTAACGCCTGCGTGGAAGAACCCGTGCTGCTGCGTCAGCGATTCTGAGAACGGGACGGATATTTCGCAGGCCCCCTCACTTACCGAATCGAGACAGGCACCCAAATGCTTCATGAACGGTTGCCCATCAAAGCCTTCCTGAACACGTTGTCGGTAGTCGTTCATACACTTGTCCGGTACTAGTGCGTCTCAGTTAGGATCTCCCACAGAACCTCCGGCGGCCGAGCGATGATGACGCGCCCTTCAACGATAACGATTGGGCGTTGCAACACGACGGGGTGTTTCATCACGAAGCGTCTTAACTCGGAAAGGTCCATGCTCTGGACGTCAAGGCCGCTCTGGCTCCACTCTTCCTCGTGCTGGCGAATGAGATCGGAACGAGGCCCATCGTAATCCGCAAAAATGGTGTCGACGAGCTCTTCCGAGAGATCGCCGTCCATGTACCGAATTGTGTCCCAGGAGAATCCTCTATCGGCCAGGTGCCTGGATAGTGCGCTGCACTTGGAGCAGGATTCGTTGTAGATGAAAATCATTCGCCAGATTAAGCATGACGTTACGGCCGAGTAGAATACAAATCTACTGCGTCCGTTTCATCCGCGAGAACGGGAATCCATTGCAGCCGGTTCGTGGATTCCCTCTGTCTGCAATCTCTTTCTGCTCGGCCGCCTCTGCCGTTGGCGCATCGTACGCGCTCAGGCAGAACGCCCAGGCGTACGGTTCCATCCCTTCCAGTTCCATCCAGTCGATGCGCGTCCAGAGCCCGGCGTCACTCAGATTTCCAGATCCGTTCTGGGCGATCAAGTACCGCTCCTCCGTATTCCACTTCATGATGAGGTAAGTCGCATCTGGATGCTGAATCCAGCGTTCTGATGTAATCGAATACGTAATCCCGTAGTCATCCTCGAACTCGCCGAGAAGCCCCGGTGGAGGGGCATATCCTGTTCGCAGACTCGCACATCCTGCGATCATCAACAAACTCGTAACGAGGCAAACGATCCTCAAATCCATCGTCTTACACGTTTCTGATACGACGTGTACGCGTCGCCATAAGTCTTGGTCAGAAAGGCCTCTTCCTTCTGGATGACGAGTTTCCAGAGTACCCAGAGTGCGAGTGGCAACATGAGGAGCGGCCAGACGGAGTTGATCCACCGGGTGAAGCCGAGGTACATCAGCGTCAGCCCGGTGTACATCGGATTGCGGCTGAAGCGGTACGGCCCGTGCGTGACGAACTGAGTGACCGACTGGTTCGGAAGCACGCCGGTTCGGGCCCGTACGAAGGTGCCGAATCCCCAGAGGCTGAAGGCCGCGCCCAGGCCAAGCAGACCCCACTGCACAACAAGCAAGGCCGTAGACTCCGCTTGAGGCACGAGTGGTAGGGGAAAGAGCGCATCCACGCCGTACCCTGCGAGAAAGCCTGCCAGCAAAATGAGCGGCGGGGGGATGTGGATGGATGGAGCGAATTTCGACATACCTGGCGCCTAGGTCGAAACGCCAATGTGTTGCTCGCCGCGCTGGTTTGCCAGCTCAATCTGCTTCTGGCGCTCAGCAAAACGGTGCTCGCGTTCCTCCGAGT
>JADFLK010000394.1 GCA_022564455.1 Bacteroidota bacterium | reverse complement strand
ATGTAAGCTGTTTGGTTGGCAACAATGGCACGGTAACCGCAACACTTACCGGAGGAACAGCACCTTACACTTACGTGTGGTCTCCTTCAGGAGATACAACAGCTCTCGTGATCAATCTTGTTGAAGGCACCCATACGTTGACACTTACCGATTCCTGTGGCACGGTACTCATTGATTCTGTGGCTGTGGGAGGCCCATCCAGCATGAGCCTTGGTTTGCTCCCTACGCAAATCTCTTGTAACGGATTTAACAACGGATCCATTGATTTGACAGTATCCAATGGAACATCGCCTCTTACCTTTCTCTGGTCAACTGGTGATACTACAGAAGACCTGACCGGCCTTCCTGCCGGTACGCATTCTGTAACCATGATCGATGCAAATGGATGTACAGCAAGTGATACGGTTATAGTTACTGTATCTACTGATAATTGCACAGGCATATTCGAACCAGGAGTAAATCAATCACTTGATATTTACCCCAATCCATTCAGCCAAACAACCACATTAATATTGCCTAATACACAGGATATATTTACACTCAGGTTACTGAACATTTCCGGTAGAGAATTGATAAAGACAGAGAATATAAGTGGCTATACTTTTACACTTAGCCGTGGCAGTCTGCCAAGCGGCATCTATTTGTACAGACTACTCTCAGGTGCGACGGTGGACACCGGTCGAATCATGCTCGTCAAGTAAGACGAGCAATCCTCAGGTGAAATCTATTGGGGCGCATACCGGTCGGTGTGCGCCCCTTTTTGGAGGTCGTCAGTCGGGCGTCTTGACCTCGTTACGCAGCATTTCTGCGCCCTTTTTGATACGTCGCTCGCGGGTTTCGATGCGCTTCGCCCCCGTGATCCAACGTACATATTCCTTCTGGTGCGTGTAACTGAGGCCATCGAAGAACGCGCGAGCCCGCGAGTACGGCTTGAGGGCCTCGGCAAAATCCTCCGGCACCTCCACCACGCGTGGCTCGGTATCCAACTCTACTGTGACGGCCACTTCATCCCCGGCTTCCTCGGCTATCTGTGCCCGGATATCCTTTCGGATGATGAGAAAATGATCCGGCGAGCCCATCCGCACCGCCGTTCCTCTGTAGGGCACGCCGTCAAACGTGGCTTTTACCTTCGGGCGCTTTGAGCCGAAAGCGGCTTCCACATCGAATGGGATGATGATAAACGCACCACCCTTTCCTTCACCCTGAATGGTTGCTTTGAACTCGTGCCGTTTGGCCATCTGGAGAAAAGGAACGTGCAACAAAAAACCCGGCTACCGAAAGATAGCCGGGCGAAACGAAAAGGATCGATTCCCTAGTTGAGATGCGCAACCAACTCTTCTCGGCGGTGCTTCTGGCGAAGCTTCCGGAGGGCCTTTTCCTTGATCTGGCGTACGCGCTCGCGTGTGAGGCCGAAACGCTGGCCGACTTCCACGAGCGTTAGCGGCTGCTCGTGCCCGATGCCAAAGTACAGGCGCGTGATCTCCGCCTCGCGCGGATGCAGCGTGGCGAGGGCGCGTTCGATGTCGATGTTGAGGGACTCGTTGGTGAGATCCTCATCGGGCGCCTCAAAGTTGTCGTCCTTCAGCACGTCGAGCAGGCTGTTGCCGTCGTCGTCGTCGAAGGGGGCGTCCATCGAGAGGGAGCGGCGCGAGTGCTGCATGCCCTCCAGCACCTTCTCCTCCTTGATTTCGAGCTCGTTGGCCAACTCCTCCACCGTCGGCGGACGGCCGAATTTCTGCGCAAGCCGCGCACTGGCCTTCCGCATCTTGCTGAGTGTGCCCACCCGGTTCAGCGGGAGGCGCACGGTGCGGACCTGGTCGGAAAGGGCTTTGAGGATACTCTGGCGGACCCACCAAACGGCGTACGAGATGAACTTGAAGCCGCGCGTTTCGTCGAAGCGCTGGGCGGCCTTCACGAGGCCATAGTTGCCTTCAGAGATGAGGTCGGCGAGGCTGAGACCCTGCCCCTGGTACTTCTTGGCTACAGAAACGACGAAGCGGAGATTGGCGCGGACGAGAGCGTGGAGGGCAAGCTGGTCGCCCTTCTTGATCTTCTGTGCCAGTTCCACTTCCTCGTTCGGTGTCAGCAACTGGACCTGTCCAATCTCCTGCAGATACTGGTCCAGCATCCGTTGCGAACGGGGCACATACATGGGCAGCGTGGTGGTTGTATTCTGGGATAAAAGTAGAGGGAGGGCGACAGAAGGATCTTCGCCTCCGTGGCCTTCCCGAGCGGCACACTGTCCGTATGAAAGCGGGTGCGGTAGCAATGCGCGCCCTTTGCTATGGGGCAGCGACTCGGATGTTCCGCATTAACACAATTTGAAGCTTTCTTCCCAAAGCGCGTTCTTGGAAATGTTACAGGGTGAAACCTGAGCTACCCCACAGGGCTGTTACTGAGCGCCGGGAATCGGCCGCTTCATGCGAGGCACGCGAACTATCCGAGGGCCTGTTCGAGATCGGCCCAGAGATCGTCCGGGGCTTCGAGGCCGACGGAGACGCGAAGGAGCCCTGCCGAAACGCCCCCGGCGGCTCGCGCTTCCTCGCTCACAACGCGCTGCGTGAGCCCGGCGGGATGTTGGATGAGCGTATCCACGGATCCAAGACTCACGGCCGGGGTGATCAGTTTCAAGCTGCGCATTAGGCGACCGGCCGGCTC
>JADFLK010000393.1 GCA_022564455.1 Bacteroidota bacterium | reverse complement strand
TACTACCCTGTGGATGCTGCTGAACGCACTTCTGGCGCCACTCGTGCGCAGCCCAGGTGCCACGCTGACAACAGCCAAGATCCTTGGGCTCGCCTTTAATGCAGTGGCGATGGGCCTCACCTACCGGCTGGCACGCCGGCATTTGGATGCGCGGTTTGCCCTGGCAGTGGTCGTGCTGTTCGGCACACTGAGCATTGCGTGGGTCGAGTCGGTGAACGGAATGGAGACACCGCTCCTCGCGTCACTTCTCCTTCTCGCCATCCTGACCTACAACAAGGAAGGCACGAGGAGCCATCTCATCTTTCTGATAGCCTCAACGTTGTTCCTTCTCGTGCGTTGGGAGGCCGCGTGGTACCTGATTCCCTTCGTCATAGTTACGCTCCTTCGCCGAGGCCCGCGCGGGTTGTTCCGTCTGGAACATCTCGTTTGGGCAGCCGCGTTCATAGGCACCAGTCTCTGGAGGCACGCATACTTCGGCGCGTGGGTACCTAACACGATTCTGGCCAAGAGCCACCCGCCCTACCATCCGGATTACGGCCTCGTTGCCTCAGCAATCCAGCACGCAAAACCGCTCGTGGTCGTTGTGTTGGCGCTTGTTCCTCTGGGGCTCGGCCTGTTGGCGATCCTGCTTTCCGGACCGAACAAAGGTGAGCGTTCCCGCATTTTGCGAGGATGGCTCCGACATAGTGCCGCAGATCCACATCGCCTGCTCGTTCTGGTCGTTCTTGCCGGCATCGTGTTCAACGTCGCTATTGGGCACAACTGGGGGCCGAAGAACCGGATGTTCTACATCGCTTTTCCGCCCCTGTTGATTTTGCTGGTTGGCCTGGCACGTCAGATCTATCAGGCCGCCACACGAAAACGACGAAGGATCATCCGCAGCATTTTTATTGCATCGGTGGCTCTAAACGGCCTGGTTGGCCTCGTTTGGGCGGCCTATGCGCAGCGGAATGAGGGCATCACGATATCAAGCATTGCCGGCATTGCGGAGGGCGTGGAGGCAATCCGCCTCGCTGCCGGGGCGGATCGCATGACGTATGCTGCGGCCGACATGGGGGCTCTTCTCCTTTTCCACGGCGACAATCTCCGCGTGCTCGACCTCGCCCTTCTTTGCGATTCCACCCTCGCACACCTCGGCTACGAGGCTGCCCCGGCTTACCTGTTCGAGAAGGAGCGGCCCGATCTGATCGAGACGCACTGGATGTGGACGCCGCTCGTCGGCTTTGCGGAGGAAGAGGCCTTTTTCAGGGACTACGTCCCCGTCTTCTCAAACGGGCTCCGGTTCTTCGCCCGCCGCGAGGTAGTCGAGGCCATCGACACCGCGCGGCTCACGCCCGGAACGTTCGACGAGGATGGCGATACCGACGCATACGACCGGGATCACTTCGTGTACAGCGTCCAGCTCGAATGGGATTTCGACCTCAACCGCCGGTTTGGCAGCTACCTCGCCCTCGATGCCGAGCTATAGAGAGTAAAAGTCTTCAGGGCGGTCTACACGGCAGATAGTATGTGTCGTACCCGGGTCCACTACAATCCGCCCCGCCATCGCTTCGCGCCCGAGGAGCATGGACAGTTGCATCGTCGTTCGGTCGGTAAGGGTCAGTTCGATGGACCACGCGGGAGCATCCGAACGGACGCCCAACCGGAGCATCGTCGAGATGACAAATCGCAACTCGCTGTGGCCACTGGACGCCGCGACCTCACGTTGATCGACCACAGGGGCCTCGCAGACAACATCCACGTCTGAAATGGGCTGCGTGCGAAAGCGGACGAAGGACCGCCCGTCGCGCTCGAAGGGCTCGATGTCTTCGGCATGCAGCGCGGAGGTCGCTGCGCCAGTGTCCACTTTGGCCTCGATGGCGGGCAGGCCCAGCTCAGGCAATGCCAGCCACTCGCGCCATCCTATGGTTATGGGATTACCGATTTGGGATTGCTGATTTCGGATTTCGGATAGTGGATTTCGGATTTGGGATTTGGGATTTTTGGAGTTTGGAGCTTCGAATTTGGAATTTGGAGCTTGCGATTGGGAGCTTGGGATTTGGGAATATCAGAGTCGAGCACCCTTCGCCCTTAACCCTTTTCACTTTACCCTTTTCACTTTCCAACGGCGCTCCCTGATCCTCCCGAGAGGAGATACAACACCGCCATGCGCACCGCCACGCCGTTGGTGACCTGATCGAGAATGACGGAGCGCTCGTGATCGACAACCTCACTGGCAAGCTCTACGCCCCGGTTTACGGGACCCGGATGCATAATCCGCAGGTCCCGGTGGCGTTCGAGGTGTTCGAGCCGGATGCCGAAACGGTTGTGGTATTCGCGGAGGCTCGGGAAGAGACCGGCGCTCTGCCGCTCGAGTTGGATCCGCAACGCCATCGCCACGTCGCAGCCTTCGAGGGCTTCATCGAGCCGGTCGGTGACGCGGACGCCGAGTCGTTCGACCTCCACGGGCATCATGGTTCGCGGGCCGCAGAGCGTGACTTCCGCGCCGAGCGCTTTCAGCCCGTAGATGTTGGAGCGAGCCACGCGGCTGTGGGTGATGTCGCCGAGGATGGAGACGTTCAATCCCGAGAAGTCAAACTCAGCCAGTCCTTGATGGCTCGGGATGTCGATTCCGGCGATCGTGAGCATGTCCAGCAGTGCCTGCGTGGGGTGCTCGTGC